>NZ_SOHB01000030.1:0-17680 GCF_004403055.1 Cryobacterium sp. TMT1-19 | reverse complement strand
ACGCCCTCGCGACGGCGTCGGGCGCCGCCGCGGTCCGCCCGGCCGCGCCGAACCCGGGCGGGGCCACCGGCGCCGACGTGGTCGACGCCGCGAAGAAGTACCTGGGCGTGCCCTACGTCTTCGGCGGTGAAGACGCCAGCGGCATGGACTGTTCCGGGTTGGTGCAAACCGTGTATGCCGAAATGGGCATAGACGTGCCGCGCCTCGTGTCGGGCCAGATGAAGATCGGCACCGAGGTCGGTTCCCTCGCCGAGGCCAAGCCCGGTGACCTGATCGTCACCGGCGGCGGCGAGCACATCCTGATCTACGCCGGCGACAACAAGGTCATCCACGCGCCCTACGAGGGCCGCACGGTCTCACTGGTCGAGGCCTACATGGACGACTCCGAGATCGACACCATCCGCCGTGTGATTCCGGATGCCCCGGCCGCCACCGCGAGCCCGGCGTCCTCGAGCACGGCCTCCGCTTCGTCAGCCGCCGGCAGCCAGCTCAGCGCCGCACTGGCCTCATTCATGAACGGAGCCTCCCGATGAGCGCCACGTCCGTCCGGCTGGCGCCGGCGCCCCACACCGCGGGGCAGGCGCAGGCGCTGGCATCCGCGTCCTCATCCGCCGCCGCGTCCTCATCCGCCTCCTCCGCCGCCTCCCCCTCGGCTTCGCGTGGCCCGCTGGGTGCCCGCCCGGGTGCCGGCTCATTCGCGTCCGTGCTGCAGGACACCCTCGCGGGCCCGCGCACCTCCGCGATCGCGTCTCCGCCGGGTTCCGCATCAACCTCATCCCGGGCTCCCGAGCCGACCTCGGAGCGCACAGCCGAACCGGCCTCCGGACCGACCACTGATCTGAGGAACGCCCAGACCGGCGCGGCGCCGGCCCCGGAGCACCAGCAGCCGAGCGCCATCCTGCCTCCCGCCGGGTTCAGCCTCCCGCCACTGCCGACCGGTGCGAAAGCCACCGGGGCGATAGCCACCGGAGCCGACAGTGCTGCCCTCGCCGACTCCGTCGGGACCGAGGCCGTGACCATCCCGACCGCCGCCGCCGGCACCGCCGCCGCCGCCGAGACTTCCACCATCGCTGCCACCGGATCCGTAGCCGACTCAGACTCCACGGAGACGTCCGCCGCAGACTCCAACACTTTCACCGCAGCGAACGCCGCTGGCGGTACCGCGCTTCCGGCCGGGGCTCTCGCTGCCCCGATGCCGGTGCCACCCGCACCCGCCGCCGTAGCGCCCGTCGCCACCGCAGGGCCCGGTGCCACCGCAGGGCCCGTAGCCGAAACGGCATCTTCCGCCGGAGCGACTGTCGCGGGCACGGCGCCCACGGGCCTCACGGCGCCCACGGGCCTCACGGCGCCCACGGGCCTCACGGCGCCCACGGGCCTCGGCGCGGCCGCAGGGACATCCGTCGCCGGTGACCGCGCGGCCACCGTGAACCTGAACCAGGCCGAAGCCTCGGCGACTGCCGCCCTGCTCGTGCCGCTCGGCACCCCGGCCACGGCGGCCACCCCGGCCACCGCCCCCCTTGTGCCGCCCGGCGCCCCGGCCTCGGCCCCGGCAGCACCGCCCGCGCCACTGGCCGGCCAGGTGTCCCGACCCCTGTTCACCCTGGTGGGCGCCGCCAACGGCGACCACGTGCTGACCATCAGCGTGAGTCCCGACAATCTGGGCCCGGTCACCGTGCGGGCTCACGTGCGCGGGGAGCACATTCGGGTCGAGCTGTTCGCGCCCACGGACCTGGCCCGAGAGGCGCTCCGGGCCATCCTGCCCGACCTGCGCCGGGACCTGTCGGGCGGCGGGCTGAACGCGCAGCTCACCCTGTCGGCCGACGCCCGCGCCTCGGACCCCTCGGCCTCCCGACAGGGCGGACCCGACGCCCGCCAGGAGCGGCCGGCCGAAGACGACAGGGCGACCCGAGGTGACCGTGCGGCCGGCCCTGCCGCCGACCGTGCCGCCGACCTCAGACTGTTTTCCCTGCGCGCCGCCGGCTCACACACCACCATCGACGTTCTCGTCTGACCTGCTGCCACCTCAGACCCCACCGACACAGACCCCACCATCCCAGAAAAGAGATCCTTTGACCATCGACGCAGTGGCAGCAGCCGCCCCGGCCGGGATGTACTCGACCGCCCCCGTGCGCGCCCCGAAACAGACCCTGGATTCCGAGGCGTTCATGTCGTTGCTGGTCACCCAGCTGCGCAACCAGGATCCCAGTTCGCCCATGGACACCAACCAGATGATCTCTCAGACCACGCAGCTGGCCATGATGGAGAAGCTCGCGGCGCTCTCAACGACCGCCGACGAGAATTTCTCCCTGCAGATGCGCGTCGCCGCAGCGGCCCTGGTCGGACAGGACGTCACCTTCACGCGGGCCGACGGCACTGTGGGCACCGGTACCGCCTCGAGCGTCTCCTACGCCGGGGCCGTTCCCCAGGTCACCATCGACGGGACCCTCGTCGCCCTCGACCTGGTGACCGGCGTCACCTCGGGCGCGAGCGCCGCCGCCGGCACCACTCCCGGCCTCTCCGCCTGACCCACACCTCACATCCGTTCTCGTTCTCGTTTCCCACCGAAAGGCAGCACCCCATGCTTCGCTCCCTGTACTCCGGTATCTCCGGCCTCCGCTCGCACCAGACCATGCTCGACGTCACCGGCAACAACATCGCCAACGTCAACACCACCGCGTTCAAGGCGTCGGCCGTACAGTTCCAGGACACCCTTTCGCAGCTGAAGCAGGGTGCGGGCGGCCCCCAGGAGCAGGTGGGCGGCACGAACCCGGCTCAGGTCGGGCTCGGCGTGCAGGTGGCCGGGATCGCCACGAACTTCTCCCAGGGCTCCGCGCAGTCAACCGGGCGGGCCACCGACATGGCGATCTCCGGCGACGGGTTCTTCGTCACCCAACTGGCCGGCGAGACGCTCTATAGCCGTGCGGGTGCCTTCGACTTTGACGCCGAGGGTCGCCTGGTCTCCCCGGACGGTGCGATCGTGCAGGGCTGGAACGGCGCCAACGGGCAGATCAACGAGGGTGGCCCGGTGGGCAACATCACCCTGCCGCTGCAGGCCATGATCCCGGCGAAGGCAACCGGTGGCGTCACCATGGTCGGAAACCTGCCGGCGGATGCGGCGGCAGGCTCCGCCATCGTGCGCGACGTCAAGGTCTACGACGCGCTGGGTGCCGCCCGTACCCTGTCGGTCACCTTCGCGCGTACGACCACCGGCTGGATCGCGAGCGGCACCGACGCAGTGGGTACCGGCTCCACGGCCTTGACCCTCGATGCAGAAGGTGTGCTCACGGCAACCGGTCCGTTCATCGTGAACGACGTCAAGGTGAATCTGACCGCCCTGACCGGGCAGGCGGGCCTGAGCACGGCCACGATCAGCAGCCAGGACGGTTCCACGGCGGGTTCCCTCCAGTCCTTCACCCTCGGCAAGGACGGAACCCTGGTGGGCCTGTTCAGCAACGGCAGCCAGACAGCCATCGCCCGCATCGCCCTGGCCACCTTCACCAACCCGGGCGGCCTCGAGAAGTCCGGTTCCTCGGCCTACCGCGCCACCTTCAACTCGGGCCAGGCGGCTCTCGGCGCCCCCGGTGACGGCGGCCTCGGCTCGCTCAGCGGCGGCACCCTCGAAATGTCCAACGTCGACCTGTCGCAGGAGTTCACCAACCTGATCGTCGCCCAGCGCGGCTTCCAGGCGAATGCGCGCATCATCACCACCTCCGACGAGGTGCTTCAGGAGCTCACCAACCTGAAGCGGTAGCGCCTACGCCGATAACCGGCGTCGGCGGGTCGTCAGGCCGCACATTTTTGCGCGCCATACTGGAATGACTGACGTTTCAACTGAGGAGCAAAGATGCAAATCCTGGTCAACACCGACAACAACATCGCGGGTACGGACGCAGTCGTGGCGGAGGTGGAGTCCTCGGTCAAAATTGTTCTGGCCCGGTTCAGCTCCCGGTTGACGCGGGTCGAGGTCCACCTCAGCGACGAGAGCGCAGGCAGGGCGACGACCGACGACATCCGTTGCCTGCTCGAGGTGCGTCCCGCCGGGGGCAACCCCCTCGCGGCGACCGACCATTCCTCCACGATGACCGGGGCCGTCAGCGGTGCGCTGCACAAGCTGGCCAGCGTGCTCGAGACCACGTTCGGTCGCATGGACGACCACAAGGGCGCATCCGCCATGGGTGACGACCACACGCCCTGAACCGCCTGCCTGACACGGTAAAGTTGGCCGTCCGCCTCGCCCGGGGGCTGAACCGAACCCGAGAGGACGGCCACAGTGAGCCTGATCAGGCTGAACGACGTCAGCATCCGTTTCGAGAACACCCAGATTCTGCGTGAAGCCTTCTTCCGACTGGAACCAGGCGACCGGGTTGGACTGATCGGCCGCAACGGGTCAGGTAAGTCGACGATTCTCAAGCTGGTCCTCGGCCAGGTGAGCGCGGATGCCGGCACCGTCACCCTCGAGGCCGGCACCCGGGTTGGCTACTTCTCCCAGTTCTCCGAACTGAACGGCGAATCCACGATCACCGAGGTGCTCGACGGCCTGTTCGCCCCGATCAAGGCCCTCGAGGCCGAGCTCGCGTCGATCGACGCCCAGATCGCGGCGGATTCCGCGCAAAGCGCCGAACTCGACCGGCTGATCCACCGCCAGGCCGAGTTGTTCGAAGACATGGACCGCCTCGATGGTTGGGACTACCCGCGGCGTATCGACGCCGCGCTGACCACCCTCGGTTTCGACGAGGCCCACCGCGTCTGCGCCATCGATTTGCTGTCCGGCGGTTGGCGCAACCGGGCGGCGCTGGCGAAGATCCTGCTTGAGCGGCCCGACGTGCTGCTCCTGGACGAACCAACCAACTACCTGGACGTCGCCGGCGTCGAGTGGCTCGAGGCCTGGTTCCGCTCATTCCGCGGTGCGGCCATCATCGTCTCGCACGATCGCCGGTTCCTTGACGGGGTCGTCACCCGCATCATTGAGGTCGAGAACTACCACCTGCACGAGTACCCCGGCAACTTCGGCGACTACGTGGTGCAGAAGCAATTTCGCCTGAAAACCCTCGAGCTGCAGTTCCTGCACGAGTCGGAACTGCTCGCTTTCGAGGCGGAGGGGATCAGCGACCGCCGCGAGGCCGCAAAGGCTGCCAGCCGCACCCTCGACAGCCAACTCGCGCACATCAAGAAGACCCGCAGCCCGCGGCCCGTCGACACGATCATCACCGAGATCTACGGCGGGCTGCACGTGAAGGACTCGCTCTGCCGCATCGAGTCGCTCAGCAAGTCCTACGGCGAGAAGGCGCTGTTCGCCGACCTCACCTTCGAGATCCGGCGCGGCAACCGCATCGTGGTCCTGGGCTCCAACGGCAGCGGCAAGACCACCCTGCTACGGGTTCTGGCGGGGGAGGAGAAGGCCGATTTCGGCGAGGTGGCCTGGGCCTCCGGCGCCGCCGTGGTCTCCTACAACCAGGTGCTCGACGGCCTTGACGACGATGACACCGTCAGCCACTCCGTGAACGCGATGCCGGGCAGTCTCGCCTTCACAGCGACCCGCAAGTCCGTCAACCGGTTCCTCGCGATGTTTCAATTCTCCGAGGCCGACCTCAAGCAGAAGATCGGCAACCTCTCCGGCGGGCAGCGGGCCCGCGTCGCCATGGCACAGTGCTTGCTGTCGGGGGCCGCTGTGCTCCTGCTCGACGAACCGACGAACCACCTCGACATGGCCAGCACCCAGGTGATGGAGCGCGCCCTCATCCACTTTCCGGGGGCCGTGGTGGTGGTCAGCCACGACCGGTTCTTCACCGACAAGATCGCCACCCGACACCTGATCTTCGGCAGCGACGCGGCCGCGCCCGGCGAGATCCTGGTGCGCGCGGCGTAACCAATTCGACGGAGATTTTCGCGACAGAGCGCGGTTTTCTCGTCTTTGAGTGCGTTTTGGGCAGAATCTCCGTCGAATCAGTTCGACGGAGATTCTGCCTCTCCACACTCTTCCGTGTGTGCCGCCCCGGCGGAGCCCGTGTGTGCGGCCAACTCAGGACATCCGGCGGCCGGGTTGACCGTCCGCCGCGGACCTGTGCGGAAGCAGACCGGATTTCCGGCTCGGCCAGACGGATCTCCTGAGTTGGCCACAATCGGCGACGGATGTGGTCGTGCGGCTTTCCAGGTCAGGTCACGGGCTCGATGCGGCCGGCAGCTAACGCGCCCGGCCGGGCGGCCGACAGTGAGGCGTAACGGTTGCTGGAACCGTTCTGAACCCGGGGTGGACACCATGATCGTTGTGACGCGGCTGAACAACAGCCAGTTCGCGATCAACCCGGACCTGATCGAGCGCATCCACGCGAGCCCCGACACGACCCTGGTCATGGTCGACGGCGCCAAGTTCATCGTCACGGAGACCCTCGACGACGTCATCGAGAAGATCGCCCGGTTCCGGGCCCATGTGATCTCGCTGGCCTACCTGACGCCGGATGCCGACTACCGGCCGGGCATCCGTTCGCTCGAAATCGTCGAGGGGCCGCACGCGATCGAGGAAATCATCGAACCGGGCAGCACGGTTCCCGCCCGCCCGCGGAGGCTCTGATGGATCCGGCAACCCTGGTCGGCATCGCCATCGCCTTCGGCTCACTCTTCGCCATGATCACCCTCGAGGGCAGCAGCCTGCACTCGATCCTTCTGCCGGCACCGATGATTCTCGTGTTCGGCGCCACCATCGCGGTCGGCATCGCCGGCGGCACGATCAGGGACGCGATCTCCGCGTTCAAAGCCGTGCCCGCCGCCTTCATCGGCAAGACCACCCCGCCGCAGCAGGTCATCGACCAGGTCGTCGGCTTGGCCGAGAAGGCGCGCAGTTCCGGTCTGCTCGCCCTCGAGCAGGAGGCTGATAACGTCGCCGACCCGTTCCTGCGTGGCGCCCTGCAGAACATCGCCGACGGCACCGACGGCGATGAACTGCGCATCCTGCTGGAAGACGAGCTCGCGACCGCCACCAAGGAGAGCCGCAACGCTGCCAAGTTCTTCACCAGCCTCGGCGGCTACGCGCCCACGGTCGGCATCATCGGAACCGTCGTCTCGCTCACGCACGTGCTCGAGAACCTCGACACCCCGTCCACCCTCGGCCCGATGATCGCGGCCGCGTTCGTCGCGACCCTGTGGGGCCTGCTCACGGCCAACTTCCTCTGGCTGCCGATCGGCAGCCGGCTCAAGCGCCTCAGCGACATCGAAGTCGAACGGATGACCCTGCTCCTGGAGGGTGCGCTGGCCGTGCAGGCAGGCAGCCAGCCTCGGCTCCTCGGCGAGAGACTGCGCGCCATGGTGCCCGCGCCGGCCTCCGCCAGGGCAGGCAAACCGGGCAAACCGGGCAAACCGGGCAAACCCGGCAAGGGCCCCAAGGCGGACAAAGTGGACACGTCCCTGCCGAAGGCCGCATGAGCGGGCACGGACGCGGGCACGGCCGCAGGCGGGGCCTCGAGGAGGAGCACGTCGAGCACGTCGACGAGCGGTGGATGGCGTCGTACATGGACATGGTCACCGTGCTGATGTGCATGTTCATCGTGCTGTTCGCGATGTCTTCCGTCGACCAGGAGAAGTTCCTGCAGCTGAAGAACTCGCTCGCGACCGGGTTCGGGGCCACCGACGTCGGCAAGGTCGACACGGCCAAGGGCGTGGTCGTGACCAAGGACAAGGTCGCCCAGTCCGAGGTGACCGGGTTCACCGACATCGACCTCGCGGCGGCAGAGGTCACGGACCTCACCGCGGTGAAGGACGCCCTGCAGGCCGCAGTGGATGCCCAGGGCGTGGCCCAGGAGGTGCAGTTCACCATTGACGACCGCGGCCTGGTCATCGGGCTGATCGGCTCCGAGGCGTTTTTCGAACCCAACCTCGCCAACCTGAGCCGCCAGGCCGTGCAGGTCCTCGACGCCGTGGCGCCGATCCTCTCCGCCAACACCCGCGAGGTGAAAGTGGAGGGCCACGCCGACCGGCACGGCGTCACCACCAACTACCCCACCGACTGGGAGCTATCCGCCGGCCGGGCGACCGCCGTACTCCGCCGCCTGGTCGAGTTCGGCGGCGTGGGTCAGGAACGGATCTCCGCCGTCGGCTACGGCTCGGCCCGGCCGGTCGCGGAGGGAGCCGATCTGGCGGCCCAGGCGCAGAACCGACGGGTCGACGTGGTGCTCCTCTCCAGCCAGCCGGAGGCGGTGCGCACGCTGATCCCCGACATCGTCTCGGGTTTCACCGCCGCCGGCACGGAACCTGCTGAAGACACGGGAACCACGGAAACCGTGGACACCACGGAAAAGACGAAAACCACGAAGACCGCGGGAACCGAAGTCGACAAAGACGCGGAAAAAGCACACTGAGCTGCTAACCATCCGTTTGCCCTGACCGATAGTCCTCACCGTGACGGTCCAGGAACAAGCAGTGATTGGTGTGCCCGCTTCGGCGAAGCGCACGGTCGAGGTGTACGACTTTCGTCGCCCGACAACGCTCGCACGCGAGCACTCCCGGGTGCTCGAACTCGCCTTCGAAACCTTCGCGCGCCAGTGGGGCACCCAGCTCACCGCCAAGGTGCGCGTCATGTCCCAGGTGAAATGCGACCACGTGCTCATGCGCACCTACGACGAATACGCGTCGTCGCTGCCTGCCACGACCGCCATGGTGCTCTGCCCGGTGAGTGGCATCCCCGCGAAAGCCGTCGTGCAGTTCCCGACCTCCGCGGCCCTGTCCTGGGTGAGCCACATGCTGGGCGGAACCGCGGTCACCATGCCGCCGGAACGGGCGTTCACCCAGATCGAGCTGGCCCTGGTGCGCCGGCTCATGGACGACGCCCTCGAGGACCTGCGTTACTCGCTGGGTTCCCTGCTCGTGCACACGATCACCGTCGGCGGCATCCAGTACAACTCCCAGTTCGCCCAGGCCGCGGCCACCGCCGACCTGATGATCGTCGCCAGCTTCACGATGCGCATCGGCGACGCGTCCTGCGCCGCCACGGTCGCCCTTCCGGCGGAGGCACTGTTGCCTCAACTCGTCGAGTCGGCTCCGGAGACCGGAAGTGCCGACCCGGCCGACCTGCTGCGCGCCCAGCTGGCCCAGGTTCCGGTGGATGTCTCCTTGCAGCTGACGCCCGCGCTGGTTCTGCCCAGCGTCGTGCTGGGTCTCGCCGTGAATGATGTGCTGCCCCTTCCGCACCCCCAGCACCGCCCGCTCGACGTGGTCGTCGACGGCCACACGCTCGCCCGCGCCGCCGTCGGTTCCAACGGCTCCCGACTGGCCTGCATCGTCATCGACACCGAGGAGTCCACCCCATGACCGTCATCCCCATCGCCGTGCAGACGGCAGCCGTCGAGGCCCTGCTGGACGTGCTCCCCACCGTGACGCGGCTCCGGGCCGAGCCCTGCTCCGGTGCCGCTCTCGCCGGCCGGCTCGGCACCGCCGCGGTCGCCTCCTTCGTCGGCGTCACCTCCGCGGATCTCGCCGTCGTGCTTGCGGACCCGGCCGCGCTCGACTCCGCGTCCGGCCTCGATTCCTCGCTGATCTCCCGTCAGGACGTGCTGCGCCCGGCGTTGGAGAGCGCGTCCGGCGTCTTCGGGATCGGGGTCCTGGGGGACACCCGGTCCGACGACGCCACGGCCCTGTTCGCGGATCCCGCCACCAGCGTCTTCGAGCTGTCCGGCGACGGCCAGATCACCGGCTGGTTCGCCGTGCGGCTGCGTGACAACGGCGTCTCCAACGGTGCGGCCAGGTCCAGCCAGTCCGTGTCCGGCAAGCTCGGCCGGATCAACAGCGTGCAGATGTCGTTGACCGTGGAAATCGGGCGTACCCGCATGTCGGTGCGCGACGTGCTCTCGCTCGAACCGGGGGCCGTCATCGAACTCGACCGGTCCGCCGGGGCTCCCGCGGACATCCTGCTCAACGGCCGGCTGATCGCGCACGGCGAGATCGTGGTCGTCGACCAGGACTACGCGGTGCGGATCACCCAGATCCTCGATGTGGCCGAGAGCCTGACCTAGGTGGACACCATCCTGGTCGCGCTCCGGGTGGCGCTGTCCCTGGCCGCCGTGCTGGGGCTGCTCTGGGTGCTCCAGCGCAAGCTGACGAAGGGCTCCCTCGGTGGCCGCATCCCGAACCTGGTCACCGTGGTGGGCCGGCAGGGCGTCGGCCAGAAGGCATCCGTCGTCGTCGTCGACATCGAGGGCCGCCGGTTCGTGCTCGGCGTGACCGAGCAGTCGGTCAGCGTGCTGCACGACGGTCAGGCGCCGACGGATGCCGCGGCGCCCCTCCCGGCGCCCCTCACCGCCGCCCTCGCCGCTACCCTTCCCGGACGCCGCGCGCACCACGCCGCGGCCGACTTCGCCCGCGAGCTCGACCAGGCAACGCACGCCGGCGCCACTCACGACGGAGAGGAACTCACGCCGCCGCTCATCCTCCGGCCGCGCCGGGACCGCGCCATTCCGGGCCGGATCGGCGGGTCGATCCTGTCTCCCGCCACCTGGCAGCAGACCGCTGCCGCCCTCCGGCAGGGCCGGTGACACTCGCGGCCGTGCGCCCGGATCGAAGCCGGGACATCGCCCGGTACCTGATGATGGCGGCCCTCGTGCTCGTGATCGTCGTGGCGTTCGTGCTGCTCGTTGCGCCGGCGGGCCATGCCGCCCCGACCGATCCGGTCACGCCGACCGACCCGGTCACCCCCACGGAACCGGGCGGCGGCGGGCTCAACGTGCAGATCAACGGCCCGAACGGCGAACCGTCCTCGGCGATCGTGACCCTGATCGGGATCACCCTGCTGTCGGTCGCGCCGGCCCTGCTGCTGATGATGACCAGCTTCACGAAGATCTTCGTTGTGCTCGCGATGACCCGCAACGCGCTCGCGCTGCCGTCGATCCCGCCGAACCAGGTGCTGGCCGGCCTGGCCCTGTTCCTGTCGCTGTTCATCATGTCGCCCATCCTCACCGACATCAACGACGGCGCCCTGCAGCCGTACCTGAACGGCACCATGTCCTTCGACGACGCCGTCACACTCGGCTCGAAGCCGCTACGCACGTTCATGCTCGCGCACACCCGGGAAGAGGACCTCGCCCTGATGACCCGGGCCGCCGATCAGCCGAACCCGGAGACGCGCGAGGCCGTGTCGCTGCTCACGCTGATCCCGGCGTTCATGATCTCCGAGCTGCGTGCCGCGTTCATCATCGGGTTCGTCATCTTCGTGCCGTTCCTGGTGATCGACCTCGTCGTGTCCGCGGCGCTGATGTCGATGGGCATGATGATGCTGCCGCCGGTGATGATCTCGCTGCCGTTCAAGATCCTCCTGTTCGTACTCGTCGACGGCTGGGGTCTGATCATCACGACCCTCGTCTCCAGTTACCGAGGTGGCTGATGGACGCCAACGCCGTCCTCGACATCGGACTGCAGGGCATCCTGATCGCCGGCAAACTGTCCGCGCCGATCCTGATCACCGCCCTGGTCGTCGGTTTCGCCATTTCCCTGCTGCAGTCGATCACCCAGATCCAGGAGGTGACGCTGTCGTTCGTGCCCAAGGCCATCGCCGTGGCTGTGGCGCTGATCATCTCCGGGCACTGGATGATCTCCGAGATGGTGTCCTTCACGGAGATGCTCTTCGCCAAGATCCCCGGCCTCATCGGTGGCGGCTGATGAACATCACCCTTGACTTCGCCTGGATCGAAGCCACCATGCTCGCGGGCGTGCGGATGGTGGCGTTCCTCATTGTGGCGCCGCCGTTCTCCTACAACGCGTTCCCCCTGCGGATCAAGGGCATGCTCGCCCTCGGCCTGGCCCTGGCGGTTTCGCCTCGGGTCACGCCGGGCTGGGTCTCGCCCGACACCGGCGGTTTCTTCGCCGCCCTGCTCCTCGAGATCGTGGTCGGCGGCCTGCTCGGCTTCCTCGTGCTCGTGGTCTTCTCCGCCATCCAGTCCGCCGGCAACCTGATCGACATGTTCGGCGGCTTCCAGCTCGCTCAGGGCTTCGACCCGCAGGCCATGGTCAACGGTGCCCAGTTCACGCGGCTGTACCAGATGACCGCGCTGGCGCTCCTATTCGCCTCGGGCGGCTATCAGCTGATCCTTGGCGGCATCACGCGTACGTTCGCGGCCCTGCCGATCGGGGGCGGCATCGACCTCGCGGTGCCGATGCAGACCATCACAGTCGCGGTCGGCCAAATGCTGCTCTCCGCCGTGCAGATCGCCGGACCGCTGATCGTCGTCCTGTTCCTCGCCGACGTCGGCCTCGGCCTGCTCACCCGGGTGGCCCCGGCCCTCAACGCGTTCGCGCTCGGGTTCCCGCTCAAGATTTTGATCACGTTCACGCTGGGCGCCGCCGGGTTCGTGGCCCTGCCGCGCATCGTCGCGTCGCTGACCGACGACGCCGTCGCCACCATGCTGGGGGTGAGATAGCTGTCCGACTCCGGTGAGAAGACCGAACAAGCCACCGACAAACGGATGCGCGAGGTGCGGTCCAAGGGCCAGCTCTCCAAGTCCCAGGACCTGACCGCGTGGATCGGCATCGGCGCGGCCGCCGCCATGGCCCCCGTCACCATCGGTCTGGCCGCGGACGCCGGAACCGACCAGATGATCCGTATTCGCAGCCTGGTCGCCAACCCGCAGCCGGACCTCGCCGTGCAGATGCTGGTGGACTCGCTGGCCTCGATGGGAACCATCCTCACCCCGATGCTCGCGACGGTCTTCGTGGTCGTCCTCGTGGGCGCTGTGGCGCAGGGCGGCGTGCACTTCAAGAAGGTCGCCGGAAAATACGAGCAGTTCAACCTGGTGACCGGCCTCGGTCGCACCTTCGGCAGCCAGGCCGTCTGGCAGGGCGTCACGGCGCTGCTCAAGACAATCGCCGTGGGTCTCGTGCTGGTGCTCGTGGTGCAGGGGCTCGCTCCCATCCTGATGACGGCCGGGGGACTGCCCGTCTCCGTGCTGATCGGAGCGGCCAGTGACGGCGCGACCGCTCTTGTGCAGTCGGCTGTCATCGCCGGTCTGGTACTCGCCGCCGCGGATGTGTTCGTCGTGATGAAGCGCAACCGCAAGCGCACCCGCATGACGAAGAAGGAAGTCACTGATGAGAACAAGAGTTCCGAGGGTGACCCGATGGTGAAGTCGCAGCGCCGGGCCCGGCAGCTCGCCATGAGTCGCAACCGCATGATCGCCGCCGTCGCCACGTCCGACGTCGTGCTGGTCAACCCCACCCACTTCGCCGTCGCTCTCCGCTACGAGCCGGGCAAGTCCGCCCCCCGGGTCGTGGCCACGGGAGCGGGAGTGATCGCGGCGCGCATCCGGGAACAGGCGGAGACCGACCGGGTCCCCATCGTGCGGGACATCCCGCTCACCCGTGCCCTGCACAGCGCCTGCCAGCTGGGTGACGAGATCCCGGTGGAGCTCTACAACGCCGTCGCGCAGGTGCTCGCCTTCGTGCTCGCGCTGAAGTCTCGCGGCTCTGATGCCGGCGAACGCACCGGCCGCGGTTCCCGCGCGCACACCCCGAACGATCGTGTCCTGACGGCCGGAGGCCACCGATGAACAGCAATCTCGCCAAACTCGCGGTGCCGGTCGGGGTTGTCGGTATCATCCTGCTGCTCGTCGTGCCGGTGCCCGCCGTGCTGCTCGACGTGCTGATCATCGTCAACATCCTCCTGGCGCTGGTCACACTGCTGACCACGATGTTTGTCAAAAAGCCCCTCGATTTCTCCGTTTTCCCGTCGCTGTTGCTCGTCGCCACCCTGTTCCGGCTGGGCCTGAACGTGGCCTCGACCCGGCTCGTGCTCAGCGACGGCTACGCCGGGCAGGTGATTGCCGCGTTCGGCGACGTCGCCGTGGGCGGGTCGCTCATCATCGGCGCTGTGATCTTCCTGATCCTCGTCGTGATCCAATTCGTGGTGGTCACCAAGGGTGCCGAACGCGTCGCCGAAGTCGGTGCGCGGTTCACCCTCGACGCCATGCCCGGCAAACAGATGGCCATCGACGCCGACCTGAATGCCGGCCTGATCACCGACGTGCAGGCCAGGGAACGCCGGGCCGAGGTCTCCGCAGAGGCGGACTTTTACGGTGCCATGGACGGCGCGTCGAAATTCGTCAAGGGTGACGCGATCGCCGGCATCGTCATCATCATCATCAACCTGGTCGGCGGCATCGCGATCGGCATGATTTCGCTCGGACTGTCCGTCACCGAGGCCATGAGCACCTACTCCCTGCTCACCATCGGCGACGGCCTCGTGACGCAGATCCCGGCCCTGCTGATGGCGGTCTCGACCGGCATGATCGTGACCCGCTCCAACGCGGAGTCCGACATCGGCGAGGCAGCCTCCGGCCAGCTCACCCAGTCCCGCAACGCACTGATGATCGCGGGCTGCGCGGCCCTCCTGATGGCCCTGATCCCGGGCATGCCGATCATCCCGTTCGTGGTGATCGGGCTGGGTCTGATCCTCTTCGCCCGCCGGATCAAGGCAGGGGAGAGCCGCGACCAGGCGGGCCGGGATGCCGGTGTCGCCGCCGAGGCGATGGCGCCCCGCTCCGACACGCCAGAAGACCTGATCGAAACCATGCGGGTGCACGCCCTGGAGATCCTGCTGGCCCCTGACCTCGTCGACCTTGTCTCCGGAGCCCAGGACGACCTCCTGGCTCGCGTGCGTGCCCTGCGCCGCAAGGTTGCCATCGACCTCGGCGTGGTGGTGCCGCCCGTGCGCACCCGCGACAGCATGGACCTGCCCTCCTCCACCTATTCGATCCGGATCGCCGGCGTGGAGGCCGGCCGCGGGGTCGCCCCGGCCGGCAAGGTGCTCGCCCTCGGCGACGCCCTCGACTCGTTGCCGGGCCAGGCCACGGTGGAGCCCGTGTTCGGCCTCACCGGCAAGTGGGTGCCCAGCGAGATGCGGCACAGCGCGGAGATGACCGGGGCCACGGTCATCGACCGGGTGTCGGTGCTCATCACCCACCTGTCCTCGATCATCACCGGCAACGCGGCGAGGCTCCTCACCCGCGAGGACGTGCGGATGCTCACCGAGGGGGTGCGGCTGGTCAATCCGTCCGCCGTGGAGGATCTGATCCCCGGGCTGCTCTCCCTCGCCGAGGTGCAGCGCGTGCTGCAGGGTCTGCTCGCGGAGCAGATCCCGATCAACGACCTGCCCCGCATCTACGAGTCCCTCTCCCTGCGCGCCAAGGTGTCGAATGACCCGGAGGGCCTGATCGAGACGGCCCGTCAGGCGCTGGGCCCGGCTCTCACAGCGCAGTATCTCGACGACGGGCTGCTCCGGGTGATCATGATCGAGCCCGCCTTGGAGCAGTCCATGCTCGAGGGGATGCGTCCCTCCGACCAGGGCACCCAGATCATGTTGGAGCCGAACCGGGTCGACGCCATTCTCGGGTCGCTGAAGGAGGCGCTGGGCAAAGTGGAAGCGGCCGGACTCTCCGCGGTGCTGGTCTGCGCGCCGGCGCTGCGCCCGGCCATCCGTCGACTGGTGTCGGCGCAGTCCGGCGGTATCTCCGTGCTGTCCTATCAGGAGGTCACCTCGGCGAACGTGGCCATCGAAACGGTGGGAGTGGTACGTGGAACCGAGTCGATTTCAGCTTGAGGGTTCATCCCTCCAGGAGCTCAAGGCACGCATCCTCGCCGAGCACGGGGCGGATGCGCGCATCGTGGCCGCCGAACGGGTCACCGTCGGCGGCATCAAGGGCTTCTTCGCCCGCCGGCACATCGAGGTCACGGTCGAGGTGCCGGAGCGGCGGCGGCGCGCGGCGCACTCCCGGCTCGACGTGCAGGCCCGGCTCGGCATCGCCGCGCTTCTCGACGATGCCGACGCGGCGGAAGCGGGCCTTCACCGCGCCGCGGCACCCGTCTCCTCCCCGCCCCTGTCGACCGCGACGGACGGCTTCGCCCGACTGATGGACGAACTCACCTTCGCCACCCAGGAACCCCACCCGCCGGTGCTGCCCACTCCCGCGCCGCCCGCCCCCGACCCGGCGGCCGCCCAGGGGGGCGGCAGGCGCAGGGACGCCCGGCTGAGAGAGAACGAGCAGGCGGCCGCCGAAGCGGCGGTGCCGCGGCCGCTCCCGGGTGTCGGAAACCTCGTTCTCGTCGTCGGGTGGCAGGATGCCGCGGTGCGGATTGCGCGGGAGCTGGCCGTGGCGCATGGTTCGGCTGAGGTCCTCGTGGCCGGCGCGATCGACGTCGGAGCGCCTGCCGCGGCCGGGCTCGCGCGCATCCTCGACCGGCGCACGGCGCTGGAGGCACGGGCCAGGGGAGTCAAGCTCGGACAGACCGGAATTCTGGCCTTCGGTCTGGGTGCCGACCCGGCCACGGCGGACATCTACGCCGCATTGGTGGCCGCGCTCGGTGCCGAGCAGGTCTGGCTGGTCGTCGATGCCGGCCGCAAGCCCGCAGACACCGCCCGGTGGGCGGCCGAGGTTGCCCAGAGCGTGCACGTCGACGCGATCGCGGTGACGGGCTATGGCGACACCGTCTCGCCTGAGACCGTCGATGAGCTGCAGATCCCGATCGGCTGGGTCGACGGCGCCCCCGCCGAGGCCAGCACCGTGGCCGGAATGCGGCGACGGCTCGCGGGCCGGCCCGACCGGTCAAGCTAGGCTGGACGAGTGCTGGTTCTAACACGCAAACAGGGGGAGAAGATCCTCATCGGTGACGACATCGTCATCACCGTTCTCGACGTGCGCGGTGACAGCATCCGGATCGGCGTCGACGCTCCCCGGGGCGTGCGCATCCAGCGGGACGAGGTGCTCCGCGCCGTGACCGAGGCGAACATCGCGGCGAGTCTCGCGGGTCAGGGCGATGACGACGCCGAGGCCCGCCTCAAGGCCACCCTCGCCCTCCTTCCCACCGCCCCGCCCGCCGAGTAGCACGCCGAGTAGCACGCCGCGCCCCGCCGCCCCCGCCGCCGCCCCCGTCCCGGTGGTCGAGCCTGTCAAGATCCGGTGCCAGAGCCACGCCCTACAGCCCCACCGCCTTGCTCGGCAGTGCGATCAGTGTCTGTTCCGGATCGTTTTCCACCGGTGGCCGGAGCCAATACTGGGTTCCCGTGCGGGTGATCTTCCAGTGCTGGTTGTGCAGCAGCAGATGGTGCGGGTGGCAGAGCAACACGCCGTCGGCGAGGTTGGTGTCTCCGCTGTCTGTGAGCCATTCGTTGATGTGGTGGGCTTCGCTCCAGGCCGGTGATCGGTCGCAGCCGACCCAGAGGCATCCGCCGTCGCGCACTCCCATCGCGGCGCGTTGTTTCTCGGTGAAGAGTCGTTCGTCACGGCCGACGTCGATGATCTGGCCGATGTCGTCGAACTTGATGCCGCGGGTGCCNTTGATGCCGCGGGTGCCGGTGTCGCAGAGCAACCGGTCGATGGTTTCCTGCGAGATCGGGATCGGGTTGCCTTCGATCTGCCCGTGAGCGGCGGGTTCGGCGGCACCCGGCTCGCCGGGTTCGGCTGTGAGAGCCTTCTCGGTCACGATCACGCGCACCGCCGGGCGGCGGCCGCCGAAGACCCGGCTTGGGTCGGCCTCGCCGGCGATCTTCAGCAGCTGCACGAGGGAGTCCGCGTTGATCTGCTCGGTGCTGCGCGGGTCGTCCTGCATTTTCTTTGCCCAGGCGGCGCGTTCCGGGTCGACGAAGCGCACTCCGCCGCGGCGGGGTCCGGTGATGGAGTCGAAGGTGGAGAGCACGAACTCGCCGTCTTCGGGG
>NZ_SOHB01000063.1:0-1766 GCF_004403055.1 Cryobacterium sp. TMT1-19 | reverse complement strand
GGTGAGTTCTGCTTCGATGGCCGCCTGGAGGCGTTCTTCGAGCAGGGGGGAGCCGATTTGTTGCACGATCTCGCTGAGGAAGCCGCGCACGACGAGGCGCCGGGCCTCGTCTTCGCTGATGCCGCGGGACTGCAGGTAGAACAGCTGCTCGTCGTCGAAGCGGCCGGTCGCGCTCGCGTGCCCGGCCCCCGTGATGTCGCCGGTCTCGATCTCGAGGTTCGGGATCGAGTCCGCCCGGGTGCCTTCGGTGAGCACGAGGTTACGGTTCTGTTCGTAGCTGTCGGTCCCGGCCGCATCCCGCCCGATCAGGACGTCGCCGATCCACACGGTGCGGGCACCCTGACCCTGCAACGCACCCTTGTAGGTGACGCGGCTGCGACTGTTCGGCGCGACATGGTTCACGAACACCTGCTGCTCGANGCACCCTTGTAGGTGACGCGGCTGCGACTGTTCGGCGCGACATGGTTCACGAACACCTGCTGCTCGAGGTGCTGGCCGGCGTCGGCGAAGTACAGGCCGAGCAGCTCCGTGTCCGAACCGATCCCGGCTAGACGCACCGACGGGTTCACCCGCACGATGCTGCCGCCCAGGCTCACCACGATGTGCTTCAACCGCGCGTCGCGGCCGATGGTGGCGAAGTGGTTCGTCAGNGCGTCGCGGCCGATGGTGGCGAAGTGGTTCGTCAGGTGCACGGCCGTGTCGCCCCATTCCTGCAGACTGACCACGGTCAGGTTCGCGGACTCGCCCAGGATGATCTCGACGTTCTCGCTCAGCCGGGCCGCACCCGTGTTCTCCAGGATCAGGATGGCCTGGCTGAATGGCTTGGCCTCGATGATGGTGTGCGCGCCGCGCGCGCCGGAACCCAGACCGGCACGGGTGACCGTGACCTCCTTGGCCTCCTCACCGCTGATCGTGATCGCGAGAGCCTTCTCGAAACTCGACCACGCGTTCGCCGACGCGCGCTCCTCGGGCGCCCCGGCCGAACCGATCCGCGGGTCGGTGCGATCGACCCAGGCGACGCTGACCCCGGGGACGCGTGAAGACTCGACCGGGTACTCCGACCCGTCGAGCACACCCGCGGTCAGGTCGGTGAACTTCTTCACCGGCGATAGCTTCCAGACCGCTTCACGACCCGTGACGGGACCGAAGTCGGCCACGTTCACGCTCGCGAACCGGTCCGACCGGGTCTGCACCGGCACATAACCGAAACGGCCGTCCGAGTGCTCCTTGATGCCGTGCTGCTCCGCAGTAGGCATGGCATCCGTTGTGGATGCCGGGGTGGTTGGTGGGGAATTGAGTTGTGCAGAGGCGGCGGACATTTAGCCGACGGATCCTTCCATGCCCATTTCAATGAGCTTGTTGAGTTCAAGGGCGTACTCCATCGGCAGCTCCCGGGCAATCGGCTCGATGAAGCCGCGCACGATCATGGCCATCGCCTCATCTTCGGGCATCCCCCGGCTCATCAGGTAGAACAGCTGCTCCTCGCTGACCCGCGACACCGTGGCCTCATGGCCCAACTGCACATCATCGACCCGGATATCGATCGACGGATACGTGTCCGAACGCGATTTCGTGTCCACCAGCAACGCGTCACAGCGCACCGTGTTCGCGGAGTGGTGCGCCGTGGCATCCACCCGCACCTCACCACGGTAACCAGACCGGCCACCACCCCGGGCAATCGACTTCGACACGATCGAAGACTGCGTATACGGCGCCATGTGGATCATCTTCGCGCCCGCATCCTGATGCTGACCGGGACCCGCGAA
>NZ_SOHB01000034.1:0-109410 GCF_004403055.1 Cryobacterium sp. TMT1-19 | reverse complement strand
GTCGTGCCGGTGCCCGCGGCGTCGGCGCCCGCGGCGGCAGTTCGGGCGGTGGCGGTGGCGCGCGCGTGCAGGAACAGGGCCGCGGCGGCCGGCAGGTGGTCGGGCAGCGGTTGCCCGGGCATCCCCCGGAGTCCGAGACCGGGCAGGCTGCGCTCGATCAGGCCGGTGTCGAGGCGGCCGGCGCACACGTCGGGGTCGTGCAGCAGCAACCGGAGGAACTCCACGTTGGTGTGCACCCCGAGCACCACGGTGTCGGCGAGCGCCCGGTCGAGGCGGGCGAGGGCCTCGGCGCGGTCAGCACCCCACGCGATCACCTTGGCGAGCATCGGGTCGTAGACCCCCGAGATCGGCAGGCCCGGACGCAGCGAGCTGTCGACCCGGATGCCCTCGCCGACCGGTTCGGACAGGCTGCGCACGGTGCCCTGGCTGGGGAGAAAACCGCGCGCCGGGTTCTCGGCGTAGAGGCGCGCCTCGATCGCGTGCCCGGTGAGCACCACCTCCGCCTGGGTGAGCGGCAGCGGTTCCCCCGCGGCGATGCGCAGCTGCCACTCGACCAGATCGAGGCCGGTGACCAGCTCGGTCACCGGGTGCTCCACCTGCAGCCGGGTGTTCATCTCCATGAAGAAGAACTGGTCCGGGGCCGCATCGGAGACCAGGAACTCCACCGTGCCGGCGCCGGTGTAGCCGACGCTCCGGGCGGCCTGGCAGGCTGCCTCTCCGATGCGTGCCCGCGTGGCCGGGTCGAGCAGCGGCGACGGAGCCTCCTCGATCACCTTCTGGTGGCGGCGCTGCAGGGAGCACTCGCGCTCACCGAGATGGATCACGGCGCCCGAAGCGTCGGCGAGCACCTGCACCTCGATGTGGCGGGGACTGTCGATGAAGCGCTCGAGCAGCAGCGTGTCGTCGCCGAACGCGCCCTGCGCCACGCGCCGGGCCGTTACGAGCGCCGCGGCGAGCTCGCCCGCGGCGTCGACCCGCAGCATCCCCTTGCCGCCGCCGCCCGCGGACGGTTTGATCAGGAGCGGGTAGCCCACCTGCTCCGCGGCGGCGATGAGCTGGTCGTCGGTCTGGCCGGGCCGGGAGAACCCGGGAATGACGGGCACACCGCTGTCGGCGACATGGTTCTTGCCGCGGATCTTGTCGCCCATCACGACAAGGGCGTTCAGACCCGGTCCGACGAAGACGAGGCCGGCGAAGGCGCAGGCGCGGGCGAAGGCCTCGTTCTCACTGAGGAATCCGTAGCCGGGATGCACGGCGTCGGCGCCGGTGGCCGCCGCGGCCGCCAGGATCGCGTCGATGTTCAGGTAGCTCGCCTGGGGCGCGGCCGGGCCGAGGCGCACCGCGGCATCCGCGAGGCTCACGTGCAGCGCATCACGGTCGGCGTCGCTGTAGACGGCCACCGAACGGATGCCCATCGTGCGCAGGGTGCGGATGATGCGGCAGGCGATCTCGCCGCGGTTGGCGACCAGCACGGTCTCGAAGGGTGTCAAGCGCGGTGTCGGTGCGTTCGGTGTCATGGTGCGCCTCACATCCGGAAGAGGCCGAAAGCGGTCTCGGGCAGGGGTGGCCCGGAAACAACGTCGAGGGCCAGGCCCAGCACGGTGCGGGTGTCGGCCGGGTCGATCACCCCGTCGTCCCAGAGCCGGGCGGTCGAATAGTAGGGGCTGCCCTGCCGCTCGTATTGGGCGGTGACGGGCGCGGTGACCTCCTCCGCGGCATCCGTCGACCAGGGCTGGCCGGCCTTCTCCCGCTGCTCGCGTTTGACGGTGACGAGAACGGATGCGGCCTGCGGGCCGCCCATCACGGAGATGCGGCTGTTCGGCCACATCCAGAGGAAGCGGGGCGAGTAGGCGCGGCCGCACATGGAATAGTTGCCGGCGCCGAACGACCCGCCGATCACGACCGTGAGCTTGGGCACGCGCGCGGTGGCGACGGCGGTGACCATTTTCGCGCCGTTCTTGGCGATGCCGCCGGCCTCATAGTCGCGGCCGACCATGAAACCGGAGATGTTCTGCAGGAACAGCAGCGGGATGCCGCGCTGGTCGCACAGCTCGATGAAGTGTGCCCCTTTGAGGGCGGATTCGGAGAACAGCACACCGTTGTTGGCGATGATGCCGACCGGATGGCCATGCAGATGCGCGAAGCCGGTGACCAGGGTCGTACCGTACTCCTTTTTGAACTCATGGAACTCGCTGCCGTCAACCAGACGCATGATCACCTCGTGCACGTCGTAGCGGCCCTGCGGGTCGGTCGGCACCGCGCCGTAGAGCTCGGCCGGGTCGGCAACGGGGTCGACGGCCGGCAGCCGCGGCCAGGCCGGCGGCGGAGGCGCGGGCAGGTAACGAACGATGTCGCGCACGATCTGGAGTGCGTGCTCGTCATCCTCGGCGAGGTGGTCGGTCACCCCGGAGGTGCGGGCATGCAGGTCACCGCCGCCGAGCTCCTCGGCCGTGACGATTTCGCCGATCGCGGCCTTCACCAGCGGCGGGCCGCCGAGGAAGATGGTTCCCTGGTTCCGCACGATCACGGTTTCGTCGCTCATCGCCGGCACGTAGGCGCCGCCCGCGGTGCAGGATCCCAGCACGGCGGCGATCTGCGGGATCTTGGCCGCCGACATCCGGGCCTGGTTGTAGAAGATGCGGCCGAAGTGGTCACGGTCGGGGAAGACCTCGTCCTGCAGCGGCAGAAAGGCCCCGCCCGAATCGACCAGGTAGACGCACGGGAGCCGGTTCTCGAATGCGATCTCCTGCGCCCGGAGGTGCTTCTTGACCGTCATCGGGTAGTAGGTTCCGCCCTTGACGGTGGCGTCGTTGGAGATGACGAGCACGTGGAGGCCGTGGATCAGCCCGATCCCGGCGATCAGGCCGGCACCGGGGCTGTCGTCGCCGTAGAGTCCGGTGGCGGCCAGGGGCGCGATCTCGAGGAAGGGGCTGCCGGCATCCAGCAGCCGGTCGATGCGTTCGCGCGGCAGCAGTTTGCCACGGGCGAGGTGGCGCTGGCGGGAGGCCTCGGGACCGCCGAGGGCGACGACGGCGAGGCGGCGGCGCAGGTCGGCGACGAGCTCGCGGTGGGCGGTGGCGTTCGCGTCGAAGGCCGGACTGGTCGAGTCGATCAGACTCGCGAGTGTCTCCATCGACGACTTCCCGCTTTCCCGCTTGAGTGTTCAGCCGGTACAGTTAGCGTGCACTAACCGAAAGTCAGGTTAGCGGTTCATAACTGAGTTGTCCAGAGTTTCCGCGTGAACGGAGCACCGAATGGGAGTCCTCCCGTCCTCGCCGACGGCTCGGAGCCAGGCCAAGGCCGACCGGCGGCAGGCACTGCTCGGGGCCGCCGCCACGCTGTTCGCCCGGTCGGGCTACAACGGGGTCTCGATCGAGGACCTCGGCGCGGCCGTCGGCGTGAGCGGACCGGCCGTCTACCGGCACTTCAGCGGCAAGCCGGCCGTGCTGGCCGCGCTGCTGGTGGAGGTCAGCGAGACGCTGGTGGCGGGCGGGCAGGCCGTGGTCGCGGGCGCTCCGGATGCCGCGGGCGCACTCCACGCGCTGGTGCGCTTCCACACGGACTTCGCCCTCTCGCATCCGAACGTCATCCGCGTGCAGGACCGGGACCTGGACAGCCTCGCCGCCCCGGACCGGCACCAGGTGCGCGCCCTGCAGCGCACCTACGTGGAGCTGTGGGTGCGCGTGCTCGGGCAAGTGCACCCCGAGGTTGATGCGCAGCTGCTGCGCATCCGTGCCCAGGCGACGTTCGGACTACTGAACTCGACCCCGCACACGCTGCCGGCGTCGCCGAGCGGCAAGGTGCGGCCGCTGCTCGAGGAGATGGCGCTCGCGGCGCTCGGGGCCGGGGGGCTCGCGGGCGTGGGGCTCGCAGGCGAGGGGCTCGCGCCCGCGTGAGCCGGGCATCCGTCGACGTCGACCGTTCTGGTCAAGATCAACCGGTGTGTCTGTCGACCTCGACCGGAAGTGTCGATCTCGGCGGGTAGCCGGGGCTTCAGCGGCTCAGTCCACGACCCGTCGACGAGCCATCAGACGAATTAGTCGCGGGCTCAGTCGCCGGCTCAGGAGACGGCTCAGGAGACGGTGGTGCAGACGCAGAGCTCGTTGCCCTCAGGGTCGGCCAGGACCCACCAGTCGGGGGCGTGCTCGTCGGTGAGGAGATCGCCGCCGGCGGCGATGACGTCCTGCACCCGGGACTCGGCGTCGATCGTGGGCAGATACACGTCGAGGTGGATGCGGTTGCGCTCGGTGCGCGCGATATCCATCGTCTGGAACCAGACCCGCGGGCCCTGGCCGTGTGGATCGACGAGTTCGATCTCGCCCTCGCTGTCGACCTCCACGTAGCCGAGACCCACCCGCCAGAACGGCCGGATCGCTTCGGCGTCGGTACAGTCGATCGCCACGTCATAGCGGGCCGGCCGCACCGGCGCACGGTCGGCGCCCTGCGCATCCGCGAGTTCCTGGATGCGCAGCGCAAGCCGCAGGTCGCGGTCGGTCACGCCGCCGGCGTCGTGGGACGAAAGGCGGAAGCCGACACGGCCGTAGCCGAGCCGCACGTCGGGGTGGTGATTCATCGCATCCGCCGCCTCGGCAACCTGGTCGACCAGGCGCACAGCCGAGGCGAAGTCCCGGGTCGTGAACAAGCCGTGCAGGGCGCCGTCGAGGTGGACGAAGGCTCCGCCGGCGAGCACGGACTCGGTGTCGAGAGGGGTGAGGAGGGTGCCCGGTGATTTCATCCCCCCACTCTGCTGCGCGGTCCGAGCCCCGTCAAGGCGCGCTCGGGGGCATCCGTTGCCGGCCGGCTCCCGCAGGCTGCGAACCAATTCGACGGAGATATTTGGAAAAATGCCCGTATTTACCCGCATTTCGGGCTGTGGGAGCAAAATCTCCGTCGAATTCGTTAGGGGCTGACCACTGACTCCTAGAGGAGGGCGAGGGCGCGCGCGGGGTTGGCGAGGATGCCGGCGACATCGGTCAGGAACCGGGCCGCCTGCTCTCCGTCGACGAGACGGTGGTCGAAGGCGACGCTGAGAGTGACCACCTGCCGCAGCGTGACCTCGCCGCGATACTCCCACGGCCGCGGCGCAATCGCTCCCAGCGCGAGGATCACGGCCTCCCCCGGAGGCAGGATCGGCGTGCCCGCATCGATGCCGAACGAGCCAATGTTGGTGATCGAGATCGTGCCGCCGTGCAGGGCGGCCGGGCTGGTCGCTCCCGCCCGGGCGGCGCTGGTCAGCGCGGCGAGCGCGGCGGCGAGGTCGGCGAGAGCCAGCCGGTCGGCATCCGGGATGTTGGGCACGATCAGCCCGCGCGGCGTGGCGGCGGCGATGCCGAGGTTCACGTAGTGGAACTGCACGATCTCGCCGGCCGCCTCGTCCCAGCGGGTGTTGACCTCGGGCGTGCGGGCGACGGCGAGGCAGAGCGCCTTCGCGACCACGGCAAGGACGCCGATGCGCGCGTCGGCGAACCCCCGGTCGCGTTTCAGCGCGTCGATCAGCTCGATCGTCGGCGTCACATCCACGGTCAGGAACTCCGTGGCGTGCGGCGCGGTGAAGGCGCTCTGCACCATGGCGGCGGCGGTCTGCTTGCGCACACTCCGGATCGGGCTGCGGGTTTCCCGGGCACGGGGCACGGATGCCGGGGGCCGGTCATCCGGTTCGGCGCGCCCGAGCTCGAGTCCCGGTTCGTTCGGTGTGTGGCAGACGCCGAGGGCTGCGGGGGCGGCGTACGCCGCCACGTCCTCCCGGATGATGAAGCCCGTCGGACCGGTCCCGGTCACCTGGGTCAGGTCGACGCCCAGTGTGCGAGCCAGCGCGCGCACCGGCGGCGTGGACCGCGGGCGCTCCCCGGTAGCCGGCACCTCCCGAGCCGCGGGTGACGCGGCCGACGTTGAGGCCGGCGCCGACGTCGAGGCCGCGGCCGACGTTGAGGCCGGCGTCGGAGTAGAGACCCCCCCGCGGGCCCGTCGTTGCGGCCGCCCGCCACGCTCGACCGCTGCGCCGTACCCCACGAGCACGGCCAGCCGTTCGGGCTCGCCAGCAGGAGCCGCAGGACCAGCAGGAGCCGCAGGATCCGCAGGAGCCGCAGGAGCCGCAGGATCCGCAGGATCCGCAGGAGCCGCAGGATCCGCAGGAGCCGCAGGAGCCGCAGGAGCCGCAGGAGCCGCATCGGCGGGAGAAGCGGTTGAAGGAACTGAGGGAGGCTCGGCGCCGGCGACCTCGAAGGAGACGATCGGGTCACCCACGTGCACGGTGGTGCCGGGCTGCTGGTGGAGTTCGGCGACCACGCCCGCGAAGGGCGACGGCAACTCGACGACGGCCTTGGCCGTCTCGACCTCGGCGATGAGCTGGTTGAGCGTCACCGTGTCGCCGGGCGCGACCCGCCAGGCAACGATCTCCGATTCGGTCAACCCCTCGCCAAGGTCGGGCAACCTGAAAACCTTGATCATCGTCGTCGTCCCAGCACTCGGTCGACGCCATCGAGCATGCGGTCGAGGTCGGGCAGGTGGTGGCTCTCCAACTTCGCCGCCGGGTACGGGATGTCGAAGCCGGTGACCCGCACCGGTGCGGCCTCGAGGTAGTCGAAGCAGCGCTCGGTGACCTCGGCGATGATCTCGCCACCCAGCCCGCCC
This sequence comes from Cryobacterium sp. TMT1-19, assembly GCF_004403055.1. NCBI lineage: Bacteria > Bacillati > Actinomycetota > Actinomycetes > Micrococcales > Microbacteriaceae > Cryobacterium > Cryobacterium sp. TMT1-19. The sequence continues at coordinate 102,780 of NZ_SOHB01000034.1, read as the reverse complement.
GAGCGGGCGGCCTCGTGAGTGACGACGAGCCGGCCGGTTTTGCGAACGGATGCCTCGACGACGGCGTAGTCGATGGGCGAGAGCGAGCGCAGGTCGATGACCTCGACCGAGATGCCCTCGTCGGAGGCGGCGAGCGCGGCATCCGTCGCCGTGGTCACCAGCGCTCCGTAGGCAATCAGCGTGACGTCGGTGCCGGCGGCCACGACCCGGGCACTCTCGAAGGGCTCGCCGAGTTGCGGGGTCACCGGGCCGGCAACGTGGTAGCGGCGTTTGGGCTCGAAGAAGAGGACCGGGTCGTCGGAGGCGATCGCCTGGCGGATCAGGCTGTAGGCGTCCTGCGGGTTCGAGACCGCGATCACGCGCAGGCCCGAGGTGTGCGTGAAGTAGGCCTCGGGCGATTCGGAGTGGTGCTCGGCGGCGCCGATGCCGCCGCCGAACGGCACCCGGATGGTGATGGGCATGCGCAGGGCCCCCTGGGTGCGGTAGTGGAACCGGGCCACCTGGCTGACGATCTGGTCGAATCCGGGGAAGATGAAGCCGTCGAACTGGATCTCGCAGACCGGGCGGTAGCCGCGGTACGCCAGCCCCACCGCGGTGCCGATGATGGCGGACTCGGCCAGTGGGGTGTCGACGACCCGGTTCGGCCCGAACTCGGCGAGCAGGTCGCTGGTCACCCGGAACACGCCGCCGAGGGCGCCGATATCCTCGCCGAGGAGCACCACCTTCGGGTCGTCGAGCATGGACTGGCGCAGCCCGGCGTTGATCGCCTTGGCCAGGGTCAGGGTCTTCGTGTCCGTCAGCGCCGCCTCGATCGGCGACACCGGCGTCACAGGCACCGGCGCAGGCACCGGCGTCGAGCCGTTCGCGCGTGTAGCCGGAGCACTCCGGATGGTTTCGATTGACATCAGACCTTCCCTCCGGTCGGCTCGAAGCTCGCCAGGTAGGCCGCGTACTCCGCACGCTGGCGGTCGACCCCGGCGTGCGGGGTGGCGTAGACGTTGGCGAGCACGGTCAACGGCTCCGGGTCAGGCAGGCCGATGCAGCCGGCGCGCAGCTCGGCGGCCGTGGCGTCGGCCAGTGCCTGGGTCTCGGACTCCAGCTCGGGGGTGAACAGGCCGAGAGAGTCGAGCAGCCGTCGCAGTCGCAGGATCGGGTCTTTCTTCGCCCACTCCTCGAGTTCGGCTGCCGGCCGGTAGCGAGTGGGGTCATCCGCGGTCGTGTGCGGGCCCATCCGGTAGGTGACGGCTTCGATGAAGGTGGGGCCTCCCCCGGTGCGGGCCCGGTTCAGGGCCAGCCGGGTCGCGGCCATCACGGCCAGGATGTCGTTGCCGTCGATTCGGAGGCTGGGAATGCCGAACCCGGGGGCCCGGCCGGCGATGCCGAAGCGGGTCTGCAGTCCGACCGGCTCGGAGATGGCCCAGTGGTTGTTCTGGCAGAAGAAGACCACCGGCGCCTGAAAGCTCGCCGCGAACACGAGCGCCTCGCTGACGTCGCCCTCGCTGGTCGCGCCGTCGCCGAAGTAGGCCACGGCCACCGAGTCCGCGCCGTCGAACACGGCTCCCATCGCCCAGCCCGTGGCGTGCAGGGTCTGCGCCCCGATGATGATGCTGGGCGTCGCCATTCGGTACACCAGCGGGTCCCAGCCGGATTGCGCGGTGCCGCGCCACACCCGGAGGATGTCGGTGGGCGCTACGCCTCGACACCAGGCGACGGCGTTCTCACGGTAGCTGGAGAAGACGAAGTCGTCGGCGCGGAGCGCGCGGCCCGAGCCGATCTGCGCGGCCTCCTGGCCGAGCAACGGCGGCCAGAGCCCCAGCTCTCCCTGACGCTGCAGCGCCGTGGCCTCGGCGTCGATGCGGCGCACCACCACCATGTCCTGGTAAAGCGCCGCGAGGTCGGCCCCGGTCACCTCCGCGACCCAGGGATCCAGATCGGCGTCGGCCAGCCGCTTCCCCTCGGGGCTCAGCAGCTGCAGAAGAATGTCGGGGGTCTCCCCAGTGTGGACAGTGTGCATCAGATGCGCTCCCAGCGTCGTTGCCGAAGTTGTTGAGAGCGTACGATTCCGCGACACGGAGCACAACCATGACAATGAATTTTGAGCAATTTGCCCTATTCATGGGGCACCCTGCCTGCTACCGTCGAGCAGTATGCACAGTCTGGACAAAGTCGACTTACAGTTGCTCCGCGCTCTGTGCGCCGAACCGCGCAGCACGTTCGTGGCGCTTGCCCAGCAGCTGCGCCTCTCCCGCAACACGGTGCAGGCGCGCATGGCCAGGCTTGAGGAGTCGAACGCGTTCCTCTCCTTCGACCGCCGCATCAACCCGGTCGCGCTGGGCTATCCGCTGACGGCCTTCATCGAGGTGCACGTGCAGCAGAAACGCCTCGCCCAGATCGTGGCCGAGCTCGCCCGCATTCCGGAAATCGTGCAGGCGCACGGCATGAGCGGGGCGACCGACATCCTGGTGCGCGTGGTGTGTGCGGATGCCGACGACCTGTTCCGCATCGACGGCACCATCCTCGCCTGCGAGGGTGTCGATCGCACCGAGACGTCCCTGGCCATGGGCGAGCTGATCCCCTACCGGATCACCCCACTGCTGGAGCGCACCCGCCCATGACCGCGCTGCCGGTGACGTCCCTGCCGATGTTCCCGCTCGGGTCGGTGCTGTTCCCCTATATGCCGCTGCAGCTGCGGGTGTTCGAGGACCGCTACCTGGTCATGCTGTCGCGCATCCTCAAGGAGGAGCCGGCCGAGTTCGGCGTGGTGCTGATCGAACGCGGCCAGGAGGTCGGCGGCGGCGAGCGGCGGTTCCACTACGGGACCGTGGCCCAGATCACCGAACTCGAGGCCTCCGAGGGATTCGTCGGGGTGACCGCCCAGGGCGAACGCCGGGTCGAGGTCATCGACTGGCTGACCGAAGACCCGCACCCCCAGGCCACGGTGCGCGACCTTGCCGAGCTGGACTGGGACGACGACCTGCTGCCACTGCGGGACCGGGCCGAGCAGGCCGTGCGACGCGCCCTGGCCCTCGCAAGCGAATTCGCCGACCAGCTCTGGCCCTCGACGGTGGAGCTGTCCCGGGATCCGACGGCGGCCGCCTGGCAGATCGCCGGCATCGCCCCGCTGGGCCCGCTGGACCAGATCGAACTGCTGCGGTCCACCTCGATGGAGCAGCTCCTCACGGCGGTGATCGAGTACACCCAGGAAGCCGTGGACTCCCTCAGCGCGCCCTGGCCCGAAGAATAACCCCAATCTATTTGATAAATTCATCATATAGGTATATAAAGAAGTAATGATGTATCGTGCCACACGGAGCCTGAGTTGAGCGTCAAACGACTCCTGAACCTCATCCGAACCAGTGGCCGCATCGCGGAAGCGGCCCCACCGGCCCCGGCCCTGTTCCCCGGCGCCGAGGTCTTCGGCGGCAGCGTGCAGGTGCGCTTCATCAACGCCGGCAGCTGCAACGACTGCGCGATGGAGGTGCAGAGCGCGTTCGGCCCGGTCTACGACGTCGAACGCTACGGCATCCGTCTGGTCGCGTCGCCGCGTCACGCCGACGTGCTCGTGATCACGGGTGCCGTGACCCGCAACCTGATCGAGCCGATGCGCCGCACCATTGACGCCACGCCGACCCCCCGCTTCGTGATCGCGGTCGGCGACTGCGCCATCACCGGCGGCGTCTTCGCCGAGGGTTACGGCGTGGCCGGGCCGGTGTCGGACTTCGTGCACGTCGACCTGTCCGTGCCGGGCAACCCGCCCGAGCCGGCCGTCATCGTCGAAGCACTGCGCCGGATGACCGGTCGATGACCGCCCTCGAAGCCGGCATGCTCGGCCAGACCCTGCTGCTCGTGGTCGCCGTCGCCGCGGCCCTGCTCACACCCACTTCATGGCGCTCGCGGGTCAGCGGATTTTTCTGCACCCTGCTCGCCGTGGCCGGCGTCGTCACCGGTGCGATCGCGCTCTCCGGCGGCACCGGGTCGCTGAGCATCCCCACCGCCCTGCCGATGGACCCGCTCGTGCTCTCCCCCGACCGCCTCGGCGGACTGGTCATGGTGGTCGTCTCCGTCGTCGGCGTGCTCGCCTCCCTGTTCGGGATCGGCTCGGCCCGCGTGGCCTCGGCCTCGCGCACCTCGTGGCTGTCGATGGCCGTGTTCCTCTCCGGCATGCAGCTGGTGCCGGCCGCAACCGACGTGGTGTCGTTCCTGCTGTTCTTAGAGATCATGACGCTCGGCTCCACGGCGCTACTGCTGGCCCACCACGCCACCCGCGGCACGGTCGCCTCCGCCCTGGTCTGGTACTCGGCGATGTCGCAGCTGAGCTTCTTCTTCGTGCTGGCCGGCTTCGCCATGCTCGCCGGCCTGGCCGGCGGCACCGGGTTCGCCGACCTCGCCACCATCGATCCCTTCACCTGGCAGGCGAGCGTGGGCTTCCTGCTGCTGCTGCTCGGCTTCGGCGGCAAGGCTGAGCTCGTGCCCCTGCACGTCTGGGTTCCGCGGGTGCTGCCCGAGGCCCCCGGCCACGTCGCCGCAGCGATGAGCGGCGCGATGGTCAACATCGGCGTCTACGGCGCACTCCTCGTCGTCGTACGGCTGCTGCCGAACGGCCCGGCCTGGTGGGGAGTGCTGATCATGGTGCTCGGCGGGGTGTCCGCGCTCTACGGGATTCTGCAGGCCTCCGTGGCGAGCAACCTCAAGGTGCTGCTGGCCTACTCCACGACCGAGAACATGGGGCTGGTGTTCCTGGGGCTCGGGGCATCCGTTTTGCTGCGCGCCGACAACGCAGCTGCCGCGGCCGACGCGGCCCTTGTCGCCGCCCTGCTGCTGATGCTCAGCCACGCCGCGTTCAAGTCCACCCTGTTCCTCGGGGCCGGCGCCGTGGCCCGCGCGGCCGGCGAGATGAATCTCGACCGGCTCGGCGGCCTCGGCAGCCGGATGCCCTGGACCGCCGCCGCGTTCGGCGGGGCCGCCATGGGCGCCGCGGCCCTGCCCGTCACGAGCGGGTTCGTCGCCGAGTGGATGCTGCTGCAGGCTCTGATCCACGGTTCACGGGTCGACGGGGAGGTCGTCTCCGTCGCGGCATCCGTGGCCATGCCACTCGCGGTCGCCGTGATCGCCCTGACCGCCGGGCTGGCCCTGCTCACCTTCGTCAAGGCCTACGGGATCGCCTTCCTGGCCCGCCCGCGCTCCCGGAAGGCCGCACTGGCCGACGAGGTGCCCGTCATCATGCGCATCCCGCTCGTGCTCGGCGCCCTCCTCGTGGTCGGGCTCGGCCTGCTACCGGGCCCGCTCGCCGTGGCCATCGGCTCGGCCGTGGGCCCGGCGTTCACCCCCGACGTGCGCACCATCGGCCTCGCCGGCCTGGACGCCCGCGGCATCGACGCCGTACTCGACCCCACCACCTTCATCGTGCTGGCCGGCCTGCTGCTCGCGCCCGTGCTGATCACGCTGTTCATTTCCGCCCGGCGCCACCCCACCCGCACCTCGCCGCTCCCCTGGGCCGGCGGCGGGTCACGGCTGCGGCCGCGGATGCAGTACACGGCCACCTCGTATGCCGAGCCGCTGGTGCGCGTCTTCGACGACGTGCTCCGGCCCACCCGCGACGTGGAGGTCACCCACGTGGGTGAATCCCGCTACCTGGTGGAACGCGTCCACGTGGAACAGACCGTGTCCGACGTGGTCGAGACCCGGCTCTACCGCCCGGTGCTGAACCTCATGCAACGGTTCGGCATTCTGGCCCGGCGCGCGCAGAACGGCAGTATCCATCGCTACCTGTCCTATTCCTTCGTCGCCCTGCTTTCCGTTCTGATCGTGGTGTCCCTGTGACCGGCGCCGCGGCGATCATCATCGCCCTGGTTCAGCTGGTGCTGTTCGTGTTCCTCGCCCCCCTCCTGATCGGCGTGATCCGCCAGGTGCGGGCCCTCCTCGAAGGCCGGGCCGGTTCCGGCATCTGGCAGCCGTGGCGCGATGTGCGCAAGCTCCTGGCGAAGAACCCGGTGCGCGCCGCCGACAGCAGCTGGATGCTCGCGGCCGGTCCGGTCACCCTCCTGGTCTCCAGCCTGCTGCTCTGCGCACTGCTGCCGCTGGTCGGCACCCTGCCGCTGCCGCTCATCCCCAGCGACCTGTTCGTGATCGTCTCCATCATGCTGGTCGGCGTGGTGGCCCTGGCCCTGGTCGGCCTCGACGCCGGCACCGCGTTCGGCGGAATGGGTTCCAGCCGTCACATGACCGTCGCCGCTCTGGTCGAGCCGACCCTGCTGCTCGCGGTCTACGCGCTCTCCATCCCGGCCGGCACCTCCACCCTCTCGCTGATCGTGGAGACCCGGCTCCTGAATCCGGCCGTGATCATCTCCCCGGTCAGCCTGCTGGCCATGGTCGCCCTGGCCATCGCCATCATGGCCGAGACCAGCCGTCTGCCGGTCGACAACCCGTCGACCCACCTCGAAGTGACCATGCTGCACGAGGCCATGGTGCTCGAGGCCTCCGGCCGCGACCTGGTCTGGCTCGAACTCGGCTCCTGGCTCAAGCTGGCCGCCCTGCTCGGCCTGCTCAGCAACCTGATCGTGCCATGGGGAATCATGACCGACTTCTCGGTGCTCGGCGTGATAGTCGGCGTGGGCACCGTCACCGTGAAAATCCTGCTGCTGGGCGTTGTGCTCAGCGTGGGTGAGGTCTTCCTGGCCAAGGCGCGGCTGTTCCGCGTGCCCGAGCTGCTGGCGGGGTCGTTCGCCCTCGGCCTGCTGGCTGTCACCGCTTCCTACCTGGTCGCTTAGGAGCATCCGTGTTCACCACCATTTACCCGCAGCTGATCGGTCTCTGCACCGGCACCCTGCTGCTCACCAGCGCCCTGATGGTCTGGCGGCACTCGCTGCTGGCGTCGATCCGGCTGCTCAGCGTGCAGGGCTTCGCGCTGGCCGCGCTGGTCGCTGTGATCGGCCTGGAGGAGGGCGAGGTCGAGGTGATCCTCGTCTCGCTGCTCGTGCTTCTGGTCAAGGGTATGGGCCTGCCGTGGGTGCTCGCCCGCGAGACCCACGCCACCACGCGAACGGATGAGGCGCCGCGCCTCAACCCGACGGCGGCCCTGCTGACCGTGGCGCTTCTGACCATCCTCAGCTACGTCGTGGCCAGTCGGGTGCTCGCCGGCGACATCAGCATCTCGGCCCACGCGGCTCCGATCGGCCTGGCCATGGTGCTGATCGGTTTCCTGCTGCTGGTCACCCGCCGGCAGGCCGGATCACAGCTGATCGGCTTCCTCGTGCTCGACAACGGCATCGCCACCGTCGCGTTCCTGACCTCGGGCGGTGTGCCGCTGTTCCTCGAGCTCGGCATCTCCCTCGACGTGCTGCTGGTCGTCGTCATCCTCTACGTCTTCGCCGGCCGTATGCGCACCAAGTTCGGCAACACCGAGATCGATCAGCTCAGAAAGTTGCACGACTGATGTCATTCGCCCTCTGGACCCCTCTGGCCATTCCGGCCCTCCTCGCCGTACTGAGCCTCGGCGTGCCCTCCCCCGCACTACGCCGGCTCAGCCCCGTCGCCTCCAGCGTCGCCGTGCTCATCTCGGGCCTGCTCCTGGTGAGCGTCGTGCTCGCGGACGAAGTTCCCACACTGGGCGGCGGGCTGCTCCGCGCCGACGCGCTCAGCGCCTACATGCTCACCGTGGTCGGCGCCGTCGGGCTTGTCTCCACCTGGGGCGGGCTCGGCCACGCCACGGCCGAGCCCGCGCGGTTCGCCGGCTCCTACGACGCCCTGATCTCGATCTTCCTGGCCGCAATGAGCCTCGCGGTGCTCGCCGACAACATCGGCCTGATGTGGGCCGCGGTCGAGGCCACCACCATCGCCACGGCCTTCCTGGTCGGCCACCACCGCACCCCCCGATCGCTGGAAGCCGCCTGGAAGTACGTCATCCTCGGCTCCGTCGGCGTGGCCATCGCCCTGCTCGGCATCGTGCTCATCTACGCCGCCTCGCGCGGCACGGGCGAGGCAACCCTGTCCTGGCTCGTGCTCAGCCAGGCCGGCCTGCCACTCGACCCCGCGCTGATCCGAGCCGGCGGCGCCCTCGCCGTGCTCGGCTTCGCCACCAAGGCCGGGCTCGCCCCCATGCACAGCTGGCTGCCCGACGCGCACAGCCAGGCGCCCGCACCCGTCTCCGGGCTCATGTCCGGCGTCCTGCTCGCGGTCGCCCTCTACGCCATCCTGCGTATCCAGACCATCACCGACGCCGTGATCGGGCCGGACTTCCTGCGCATCATGCTCAGCGTCGGCGGGCTGCTCTCCCTCTTCGTGGCGGCGGCGCTTCTGATCCGCCAGCGCGACTTCAAACGGATGCTGGCCTACTCCAGTATCGAGCACATGGGCATGATGGCCGTCGGCGCGGCCATCGGCCCGGCGGCCCTGCCGGCCGTGCTGCTGTACGTGCTCGGCCACGGGCTGACCAAGGCCACCCTGTTCGTGATCTCGGGCCGCATCCTCGAGGTCGAGGGCACTCCGAAGATCGACGACGTGCGCGCCCTGCTCGTGCGGCGGCCGGGGCTGGCCGTGCCCTGGCTGATCGCCATGGCCGCTCTGATCGGGTTCCCCCCGTTCAGCATCTTCTTTTCCGAGGTCGGCATCATCGTGGCCGGCTTTTCCACCGGCCTGGGCGTGGTGGTCGGCATCGCCCTGGTACTGCTGCTCGTCATCTTCGCCAGCCTCACCCGGTTGACGGTGGCCATGACGATCGGGGCGCCTGCGGCCACGGCCGTCCCGGTCGTCCCGGCTGCGGCCGTCCCGGCTGCGGGGGCCGCGGCATCCGTCACCGGAGCCGTCCCGGTCTCCGTTCCGAGCGCAACCGTCACCCTGGCGGACGCCGAGCCGCACCCGGACGACCCCCTCGTGCCGGACCGGTCGGGGCACGGGCCGATGCTTCCGCTCATCCTCGCCCTGGGCACCACCGCGGTGGTGGCCTTCATAGCGGAGCCGGTCGGCACACTCCTGACGCGTGCGGCCGAGGTTCTGGGAGGAATCCAATGACGACCCCGAATCCGGTGCGAGCCGCCACCGCCGAGGTGCGCACGCTCACGCGCGACGAACTCCGGGGCGAAGCCGCCGCCTTGCTGACCGATGGAAACCGGCTCGCGCTGGTCGCGTGCCACGACGACGGCGACCGGCTGCGCGTGGTCTACTCCTTCGTCGCCGTCTTCCCCCGGCGCCAGATCGACCTCGTCGTGCCCGTCCCCTATGACGACGCCTGGATTCCGAGTCTGGCCGACCTCTCGTTCCCGGCCGGCAACTTCGAGCGCGGCATCCGCGACCTGTTCGGCGTGCGGCCGGCGAACCACCCTCAGCCCCACCGGTTGGTGCGCCACGGCCACTGGCCCCGCGGCTGGTACCCGATGCGGAAGGACGCCACGGCCACCCCCGAATTCGAACCCGACGTCGAGTCGTTCCCGTTCGTGGAGGTCGAGGGCCCCGGGGTCTACGAGATCGCCGTCGGCCCCATCCACGCCGGCATCATCGACCCCGGCCACTTCCGCTTCTCCGTGGTCGGCGAGACCATCGTGCGGATGGAAGCCCGCCAGTGGTACATGCACCGCGGCGTCGAGCGGCTCTTCGAGGGTCGTCTGCCTGCGGACGGCATCGATATGGCCGAGCAGATCGCCGGCGACACCGTCATCGGCCACACGCTGGCCTACACGATGGCGATCGAGGCGGCCTCCGGCATCGAGATCTCCGAGCCCGACCGTCTGCTGCGCGCCCTGCTGCTCGAACTCGAACGCCTCTACAACCACGTCTCCGACCTCGGTTCGCTGGCCAACGACGTGGGGTTCGGTGTCGTGAACTCGCACACTCAGCGGCTTCGCGAAACACTACTGCGCATCAACAAGACCGTCACCGGCCACCGCTTCCTGCGCGGGGCGCTGTCGGTGGGCGGGGTACGCGTTCTCGCCCTGCCGGATTCCGCCGCCCTCCGCGGCGTCGCCGCCGACGTTCAGGAGATCATCGCGATCACCCTCGGGCACGCGATCGTGCGGGACCGGTTCACCGGCACGGCCCCGCTGCCCACCAGCCAGGCCGAGGCCATGGGCACGCTGGGCTATGTGGCGCGGGCATCCGGTGTCGACGCCGACGCCCGCCGCGACCATCCCTTCGTCGATCTGGGTGAGCACTTCCACGTGGTCACCGACACCGGCGGCGACGTGCTCAGCCGCTACCGGGTGCGCGCGGGCGAGTTCGAGGTGTCCATTGCGGTGGCGATCGACCTCATCGCCCGGCTCGGCGCGCACCATGGTGGTGCGGCCGCGGCGTCGTCTCCGGTGGCGGCGACGACGGATGCGGCGACGACGGGTGCGGCGAGCGGCCTTGCCCTCGTCGAGGGCTGGCGCGGAACCATCTGCCACCGGGTCGAACTGGGGCCAGACGGCGCCATCACGCGGCTGAAGGTCGTCGACCCGTCCTACTTCAACTGGCCTGCGCTGCCGGTGGCCCTGTCCGAGACGATCGTGCCGGACTTCCCCCTCGTGAACAAGAGCTTCAACCAGTCCTACGCCGGCAACGACCTCTAGCGGCGCGTCCGCTATAGCCCGGTGTCGAACCAATTCGTCCGGGACGGAGCAGGGCCTAGGGCTCGGGCTACTGCGAGTCCTGCTCGATGGTGCGGAGCAGGGCGTGGGAGTCTTCAAGGCTGGACACCAGCATCCGTTTGGAGATGGCCAGGAGCTCGGCGACACCCGGGTCCCGCAGACCGTAAAAGATGGTGTTGCCCTCTCGTCGGGTGGCGACAACGCCGGCGCGGCGCAGGACCCCCAGCTGCTGGGACAGGTTCGACAGTTCGGCGCCGAGCACCTCGGCGAGGCTGCCGACCGAGCGTTCCCCGCCGACCAGCTGTTCCAGAACCTGCACCCGCAACGGATGCCCGAGAGCCTTGAAGAGGTCAGACTTCAATTGGGCCATGGGTAGTCCGGTCATCGACACAGTCTGATCATATCGCTAACCTGTAATACTTTCAAATAGGTGCTGATCTTGAGCCGCGGGGGACGGGATCGGCCGCCGGATCGGGAACACGCGAGACATCGGGCGGGCGCTCGACCACCGCGGGATGCAAAAAGCCCGCCCTGCCGGAGCAGGACGGGCTTTCCGTCTAGCCGACTAACCTGGCGAGAGGTTGTCGGTAGACCTAGCGGACTACGCCTCGGTCGAAACCGGTGCGTCCTCGGTGCCGGCCTCAGCCGACTCGTCGAGGACCGGGGCGAGCGAGAGCTTGCCACGGTCGTCAATCTTGGTGATCTCCACGAGGACCTTCTGGCCCACGCCGAGCACGTCTTCGACGTTCTCAACCCGCTTGCCACCGGCGAGCTTGCGCACCTCACTGATGTGCAGCAGGCCGTCCTTGCCGGGGAGTAGGGAGACGAATGCGCCGAACGCGGCGATCTTGACGACGGTTCCGAGGAACTGCTCGCCGATCTCCGGGTTGGTCGGGTTCGCGACGGCGTTGACCATGGCGCGAGCGGCCTCGGCCGACGGTCCGTCAACGGCGCCGATGTACACCGTGCCGTCTTCCTCGATGGAGATGTCGGCACCGGTCTGGTCCTGGATCGAGTTGATCATCTTGCCCTTCGGGCCGATCAGCTCGCCGATCTTGTCGACCGGGATCTGGACGCTGATCACGCGGGGCGCGGTCGGTGCCATCTCGTCGGGACGGTCGATGGCGGCGTTCAGCACGGCCAGGATGGTCGCGCGAGCATCCTTGGCCTGGGTGAGCGCGCCGGCGAGAACGGATGCCGGGATGCCGTCGAGCTTCGTGTCGAGCTGGATCGCGGTGACGAACTCGCTCGTACCGGCGACCTTGAAGTCCATGTCGCCGAGGGCATCTTCGGCGCCGAGGATGTCGGTGAGAGCCGCGTAGCGGGTCTTGCCGTCAACGGTGTCGGAGATGAGGCCCATGGCGATGCCGGCGACAGGTGCGCGCAGCGGCACACCGGCGTTGAGCAGTGACAGGGTCGAGGCACAGACGGAACCCATCGAGGTGGATCCGTTGGAGCTGAGCGCCTCGGAGACCTGACGGATGGCGTAGGGGAATTCCTCGCGCGTCGGCAGCACGGGGACCAGGGCACGCTCAGCGAGCGCTCCGTGGCCGATCTCGCGGCGCTTCGGCGTTCCGACGCGGCCGGTCTCACCGGTCGAGTAGGGCGGGAAATTGTAGTTGTGCATGTAGCGCTTCTTGGTGACCGGGCTCAAGGAGTCGATCGTCTGCTCGAGCTTGAGCATGTTCAGCGTGGTGACACCCAGAATCTGGGTCTCGCCGCGCTGGAAGATCGCGGAACCGTGCACGCGCGGGATGATGGCCACCTCGGCGTCGAGCGGGCGGATGTCCGCGAGCCCACGGCCGTCGATGCGGATGCCCTCGTTGAGAACGCGCGAGCGCACGACGAGCTTGGTGACCGACTTGTACGCGGCGGAAACCTGGTTGTTCGCGCTGGCGTCGAGTTCGCCGGCGGCGACCTTGGCCGCGATGGCCTCCTTGACGGATGCCTTGAGCGCGTCATCCGCATTCTGGCGCTCGATCTTGTCGGCGATCTGGTAGACGGCCTTCAACTGGTCGTACGCGAGAGCGGCGACGGCGTCGTAGGTGGCCGGCTGGTAGGACGGGAACACCGGGTAGGCGCCGGTCGGCTTGGCTGCCGAGGCGGCAACCTTCTGCTGCGCCTCGATGAGCTGCTTGATGAAGGGCTTCGAGGCTTCGATGCCCTCGGCGATGACCTCTTCGTTCGGCTTGATGGCGCCGCCCTTGATGAGGTCCCAGGCGTTGTCGGTGGCTTCGGCCTCGATCATCATGATCGCGACGTCCTGCGCGCCGTTGGCGTCGGTCACCACGCGACCGGCGACGACCATGCTGAACACGGCGTCGACGATCTGCGAGTGCTTCGGGAAGGCAACCCACTGGCCGGAGCCGTTCTCGTCGGGGATGAGGGCGACGCGAACGCCACCGATCGGGCCCGAGAAGGGGAGGCCGGCAAGCTGGGTCGACATCGAGGCCGCGTTGATCGCGAGCACGTCGTAGTACTCGTCCGGCGCGATGGCCAGAACGGTGACGACAACCTGGATCTCGTTGCGGAGTCCGTCGACGAAGGACGGACGCAGCGGCCGGTCGATCAGACGGCAGGTGAGGATGGCCTCGGTCGACGGGCGACCTTCGCGACGGAAGAAGCTGCCCGGGATGCGTCCGGCGGCGTACATGCGCTCTTCGACGTCAATGGTGAGGGGGAAGAAGTCGAAGTTCTCCTTCGGCTGCTTGCTGGCGCTCGTGGCGGAGAGAAGCATGGTCTCTTCGTCGATGTAGGCGGCGGCAGAGCCCTGCGCCTGCTGGGCGAGACGCCCGGCTTCGAAACGGATGGTGCGTGTGCCGTACTTGCCGTTATCGATAACGGTTTCGGCGAACGTGATTTCTGGACCCTCCATATGGGGGTTCTCTCCTTTGGTTTTTGCTTCTCGCCATTCTGGCGATGAAGACTCGGTTGCCCGTATGGCGCGCGAGCTGGACGCGGAGAAGAAGGGTGCGAGAGCTGGCCACCAGTAGAAATTCACCAACTGCGGATGTTGCCGGCAAGTTGGGAAACCACCACCGAGGACCAGCGCGCTGCCGGTCTGCTCCGTACTGAGCGTGATTCTGCGTGGCCAATCCGAGGATTAACCTCCTCAAGCCTAACAGAAGACGTTCAGCCTGCTGGTTTCCCGCGCCCGGCCGCGGCCCGGTCCGGCAGCACGGCGTCGAACACCGGGCCGTCGACGCAGACCAGCGGCCCCTCGACGGCGGGATCCGTGGCGACGGGCGCGGCGCATCCGTGGCAGTAGCCGAGGCCGCAGGCCATGTGAGCCTCCAGCGAGACCTGCACCGGCGCGCCCCACTCGGCGCCGAGATCGGCGGCGAGGCGGGCGAGAACTCCGGCGCCGCAGGCCAGGATGACGTCGGGCGGGGCCCAGGCGAAAAGCCCGCGCAGCCGTTCGCCGAGCGCCGGCAGCGCGCTCGAGCCGTCGTCGTCGGTGACGGGGATGACCGTGGCGCCCAGCTCGGCGCAGTCGGCCAGGCCGATCAGGTTGGCCGGCGACCTCCCGCTGAGCACGACCGTGGCGGCGATGCCGAGCTGGGCGGCGTCTTCGACCGAGCCCATGATGGCGCAGACGCCGACACCGCGGCCGATCATCAGGGCCGTGCGGGGCGCCTCTGGACCAGTCTCAGTCGGGAGGGCGGCATCCGGGAACTCGAAGCCGCGGCCCAGCGGGCCGGTGACCAGGAGGCTCTCGCCCACGAGTACGTCGGTGAGCGCGGTGGTGCCGCGGCCGGCCGAGCCGTAGATGACCTCCACGGTGCCCTGGTCGGGGTGGCGGCGGTGGATGGCCATCGGGCGTGGGAGCAGGATGCGCTCCCCGCCTGTGGGGGGCACGGTGATCATCAGGAACTGTCCGGCGAGGGCGGTCGTCGCAATGGTGTCGGTGGCCAGTACGAGCCGGCGGTACCGCTCTCCCACGACCTCGTGCACGAGAACGCGGGCGTCGTCCCAGACCGGGTCGGGCCGAGGCATCCGTTCGGGCGGGCGCACCGCGATGAGGCCGTCCAGCGCGGCCTCGTCGGCCGCGGCGAACGCCTGCTGGCGGCGCAGGGCGGCGAGGGCCCCGAGGGCGGTCGTAACGGTCATCAGGCCCTCCACAATTCGGTCAGTTCGGTGATGTCGGCCGCGGCGACGCCCTCGCAGCGCTCCTGCAGGGCGCGAACGATTTCGACCATGGCGAACGGGCGTCCGAAGCTGGCCGTGCCGACCTGCACGGCGCGGGCGCCGACCGAGAAGTAGTCGAGGGCGTCGTCGGCGATTTCGATCCCGCCGCAGGCGATCACCGGGATGTCGACCGCTCGGGAGGCCAGCCAGACCAACCGCAGCACGATCGGGCGGATATTCGGGCCGGACAGACCGCCAATCACGTTGCCGAGAATGGGGCTCCGCGTAGCAGCCGTGAGCGGCAGCGCTGGGATCGAGTTGGCCACGCAGACGGCGTCGGCGCCGGCCGCCTCAGCGGCCTGGGCACAGTCCGCGATCGAAGAGACGAGCACCGGCAGCTTGACGATCAGGGGCTTGTCGGTCTCCAGGCGCACAGCATGCACGACCTTCCCGATGGCGTCGGGATCGGAGCCGATGTCGGTGCCGTGGCGGTCGAGGTTCGGACAGGACACGTTGAGCTCGTAGGCGTCGCCCGCGCCCCGCAGGCCCCGCACGACGGGGGCGTACTCGCCCGAACGGTGCCCGCCGACGCTGACGATCACGGGCACGCCGAGCGCCAGGTAGAGCGGGTGTTGCGACGCCAGGTAGCCGGCGGCCCCGCGGCTCGGGATGCCGACACTGTTGACCATCCCGGCCCGGAGCTCGGTCAGCCGGTGCGCCGCGTTGCCGCCGCGCGGGGTGCCGAACACGGTCTTGGTGACCACGGCGCCAAGCTCGGCGACCGGGATCAAGCGTCCGAGCGAAGGCCCGAAGCAGCCCGAGGCCGGCATGACCGGGTTGGCGAGGGTGAGGCTGCCGATTCGCACGGAGAGGTCGACCGCCACGGAGGCGGCGGGACGGGCGTCGAAGAAGGCGCGGCGCGCATCCATTGATGGCTGAGGCGGCGCGATGGTCATGGTGTCTGCTTCCGCGGGAGAGGTCACGGGCGGGCGACGGATGCCGCGAGCCGACTTATCGCGGCGTCGGCCTTCAGCGAGGCGTGCGTGGGTGCGTCGGGAACGTGGGCGGGCCGGTTCACGGCCAGCTCCGTGCGGAGCACGGGCACCACCTCGCCGCCGAGGATGTCGAGCTGATCGAGCACGGTTTTCAACGGCAGTCCGGCGTGGTCGATCAGGAAGAGCTGACGCTGGTAGTCGCCGAAGTAGTCGCGCATGCCGGCGTAGCGGTCGATGATCTGCTGCGGGCTGCCGACGGTCAGCGGCGTCTGCTCGGTGAACTCCTCGAGGCTCGGGCCGTGGCCGTAGACCGGGGCTTTGTCGAAGTAGGGCCGGAATTCGTCGACGGCGTCCTGCGAGTTCGTGCGCATGAAGACCTGCCCGCCGAGGCCCACGATGGCCTGGTCGGCTCGACCGTGGCCGTAGTGCTCGAACCGGGCCCGGTAGAGCCCGATCAGCTTGAGGTAGTGCTCCCTGGGCCAAAAGATGTTGTTGGCGAAGAAGCCGTCACCGTAGAACGCGGCCTGCTCGGCGATCTCCGGGCTGCGGATGCTGGCGTGCCAGACGAACGGTGGCACCCCGTCGAGCGGGCGCGGCGTCGACTGGAACCCCTGCAGCGGGGTGCGGAACTGGCCCTCCCAGTCCACGACGTCCTCGCGCCACAACCGGCGCAGCAGCGCGTAGTTCTCCAGCGCCAGCGGGATGCCCTGGCGCACGTCCTGGCCGAACCACGGGTAGACCGGGCCGGTGTTGCCGCGACCGAGCATCAGGTCGACCCGCCCACCGGAGAGGTGCTGGAGCATGGCGAAGTCTTCGGCGATCTTGACCGGGTCGTTCGTCGTGATCAATGTCGTGGCCGTGGAGAGGATGATGCGCTCGGTCTTCGCGGCGATGTAGCCGAGCAGCGTCGTCGGCGACGAGGGCACGAAGGGCGGGTTGTGGTGCTCGCCGGCGGCGAAGACGTCGAGGCCGACCTCTTCGGCCTTCTCGGCGATGGCGACCATGGCCGTGATGCGCTCATGCTCGGTGGGGGTGTGGCCCGTCGTCGGGTTGACCGTGAGGTCACCGACGGTGAAGATCCCGAATTGCATGTGCAGCCTCCCACTCGCGCGGCGCGCAGCGCGCATGGACGATTCTATTCGCTGGCGGCAGCGGCGAATCGGCCGAGCGAGCGCTGGATGGCAACAGCCGCGGCCCCGCGGGCCCAGGAGGAGACCCCGCTGTCGTCAACGACGATTGTCAGCGGTGTCGCATCCGGGTCGCGGTCGGCTCGGGCAGCGGCGATGACCTCCTCGGATGCCAGCGCCCACAGTGGCATCCCCTCGCCGGAGAGCACGATCGTGTCGAGCATCCCGATATTGGCGATCAGCGCGATCAATCGGCCCAGTCCGCGACCGGTGGCGGTGACGACGGATGCCGCAGCCCGGTTCCCCTCCACCGCGAGCCGGAGCACCTCGTCGTAGTCGACCTCGCGGCCGAGGGCCACGCTGACCTGGGCAGAAACGCTCTGGCTCGTGAGCATTGCCTGCGAGCAGCCGCGGTGTCCTTCCGGGCAGAGCGGCCCGTTCGGGTCGAGCGGGATGTGCCCACCGAGGCCCAGGCCGCTGTCGGCCGTCACGATCACCTGGTCGTTGACGACCAGTCCGTAGCCGACGCCGACGCCGATGGTCAGAACCGCGAAGGTCGGGGCACCCCGGACCGCTCCGAACCACTGCTCGGCGGAGGTGAGCGCGACGACATCGTTCTCGATCGTGACCGGAATTCCGAGCAGTCGCTCGAGCCGCGTGGCCAGGTCCACGTCGTGCCAGCCCAGGAACGGCGCCCGGGTCACGACCCGGGCGTCGGTGACATGCCCACCCACGCAGACGCCGAGCGCCGACAGCCCGTCCTGGCCGCCGAGCTCGCGCACGACCTCGTCGATCCGGGCCACAACGTGCTCGACAGTGTGATCGGCGAGCACCCGCCGGGCCGAGCCCACCTCGTTGGCCCGCAGGTCGGTGAGCACCGCGAAGACGTCGTCGCCGGTGAGTTTCACCCCGACGAACCGACTGGCATCCACCCGGACGTCCAAGGGCCGGGCCGGGCGCCCGACGGTTCCGTCGCGGTCTTCGCTGCCCTCGACGAACAGGCCACAATCGAGGAACGGCTTGCTCAACCGCGTCAGGCTGGCCGGTGACAGTCCCAGGCGACGGCCGAGGTCGCTGCGGGAGATCGGGCCGTGGATGAGCACGGCTCGCGCGAGTTCCCGGGAGGTCTCGCTCACTGTCGACGCCGCATCCGTGGTCATATCCGCTCCCTGAGGTGCCATTTATTCCATAGTGGCATGAATGCTCTGGCCCTAGCGGACTTTTCATCCCGCGAGAGCGGCAATTGACGTCCTATTCTTTTTGCCGTAGAAAGATTCATGCAGCGACATGACGGCCTAAGGAGTCCCGCAATGACGGATACGACGACGTACCAGACACCCGCCCGGCGACGCCACCGGTCGAGGAGGTTGCGGACGCTCCGGCGATCCGTGGCACTCCTCCTGGCCGGTACGCTCGGGCTCGGCGCCCTCAGCGGCTGCGCCCCGGGTCAGAGCGACGTCGTCACCCTCGATTTCTTCCAGTTCAAGTCCGAGGCCATCGCGGACTTCGACGGCATCATCGCCGATTTCGATGCAGAGAACCCCGGCATCCGGGTGACCCAGAACGCCGTCCCCGATGCGGACACCGCCATCCGCACCCTGCTGGTCAAGAACAAGGTGCCCGATGTGATCAGTCTGAACGGATCGGGGAACTTCGGCCAGCTGGCGCGGGCCGGTGTCTTCCACGACTTCAGTGGCGACCCCGTTCTCGACCGGATCAACCCGGCCGTTCAGGACATCGTCGGGGCCCTCGGCTCCTACGAGAACGAGGTGAATGCCCTCGGCTTCGCGAACAACGGCAACGGCGTTCTCTACAACCGTGACATCTTTGCCGCGCAGGGCATCGAGATCCCCACCACCTGGGACGAGCTGATCGCCGCCTGCGACACGCTCCAGGCGGCCGGTATCGCCCCGTTCTCCGGCACCGCGGCCGACGCATGGACGGTGCAATCCTCCCTGAACGGTATCGGCGCCCAACTCGGCGGCGACGATTTCTTCCCCGATCTCCGCGCGGAGGGTGAGGAGGTGGGTCCCGACTCGGCCGTCTCGTTCGCGAAGAACTACGACGAGACGTTCGAGAAGCTGCAGACGCTGTATTCCTACGCGCAGGACGGCTACCTCGGCCGCACGTACGAAGACGGCAACCTGGCTTTCGCGAACGGCGAATCGGCCATGCTGATGCAGGGGATCTGGGCCCTCAGCCCGATCCTGGCCAACAACCCCGACATCAGCGTCGGCGGTTTCCCCTACCCTGTGACGGATGACCCGGCCGACATCGAGCTCGTTTCCGGTGTCGACGTGGCCATTGCCATCGGCCGCGACACACCGCGCCTCGCCGAAGCCCGACTTTTCGTGGACTTCCTCTTCCAGGAGGAGGTGCAGAACTCCTTCGCAGCCTCACAGAACATGTTCTCGACGGCCCGGGACGCGGCCGAGAACACCAACCCGGCCCTGGCGGAACTGCAACCGTACTTCCAGGCCGGCCGGATCACCGGTTTCGTCGATCACCAGATCCCGGCGAGCATCCCGCTCGGGCCCATCGTTCAGCAGTTCCTGACCGACGAGAACAGCGCAAAAGCGCTGGCCACCCTCGACAACGAATGGCGCAAGGTCGCGTCACGCACCACCTCGACACGAAGCGGAGACTAACTGATGGCTACTTCCGTCCTGACCCGGCCCCGGCCGGAGCAGACGCCCCGAGCGTCGCGGCCGAGCACGGCGCGGCGACGCGTCGGCGCCACCCCGCGCGCCTTCTACTGGATGGTCGTCCCCGCGGTCGCCGTCTTCGCGCTGCTGCACACCGTCCCGGTACTCATCGGCATCTTCTTCTCCTTCACCAACTACGCAGGCTTCGGCTCGTGGGACTTCGTCGGGTTCGGCAACTTCATCGCCCTGTTCCAGGACGACCGGGTACTGAAGGCCTATGGCTTCACCTTCGGCTTCGCCATCGTCGCCACCATCCTCACCAACGTGATCTCGCTGGCCATCGCGGTCGGACTCAACGCGAAGATCGCGTTCCAGTCCACCTTTCGCGGCATCTTCTTCATCCCCTACGTGCTGGCGATCCTGGTCGTCGGGTACGTCTTCCAGTATTTCTTCGCCAATTCGCTCCCCCGGATCCTGTCGAACGTCCCGGTGTTCCGTGACAACATCCTCACCAACCCGGACTGGGCGTGGACGGCCATCCCGCCAACGCGGTGCTGTTCGTCATCGTGATCATGCTCGTCTCGTTCCTGCAGTTCCGAGTTCTCAAGCGCACGGAGGCCGACTTCTAATGGCTATCACCATCGACTCCCCCGCCACGGTCGAACCCGCATCCCCCCGGGCGGCTCGTGACTCGCGCGGTGTCCGGCGCATCAACAACAACCGCACCCGGATCAACTGGTGAGCCACCGTGCTGATTGCGGTCTGCGCGATCACCGTGCTGGTGCCGCTCTACTTCGCCGTGATCACCGCGCTGAAGACCCCCGACCAGCTCGGCGGCACCGGGTTCGCGCTCCCCACCAGCGTCCACTGGGAGAACTTCGCCGACGCCTGGACGCTGACCAAATTCCCGCAGGCGCTGATGAACACGGCCCTGATCACCGTCGGCGCCGTCATCCTCACCCTGCTGACGAACTCGCTCGTGGCGTACGCGATCGCCCGCAACCTGCACAAGCAGTTCTTCACGGGCGTCTACTTCTACCTGCTGTCCGCCATTTTCATCCCGTTCCCGATCATCATGCTCCCAGTCGTGAAAGAGACGGCCCTGTTCGGTCTGGACAACCAGGTCGGGTTGATCTTGCTCTACGCGGTGTTCGGGCTCTCGCTCAACAGTCTTCATTTACGTCGCGTTCATCAAATTGATCCCGATCGAGCTGGAGGAGGCGGCCTACACCGACGGGGCGACCACCTGGCGGGTTTACTGGCAGATCATCTTGCCCTTGTTGACCCCGATGAACGCGACCGTCGGCATCCTCACCTGTGTCTGGGCGTGGAATGACTTCATCCTGCCTCTCGTCGTGCTCTCCGACCCGGCGGCACGCACCCTGCAACTCTCCCAATTCGTGTTCCAGGGCCAGTTCAACACCAACTACTCGGCCGCGTTCGCCTCGTACCTGATGGCCATGGCCCCGCTGCTGATTGTGTACATTTTTGCCCAGCGCTGGGTTATCTCCGGCGTGATGAGAGGATCGATCAAATGACGACACCCGCACCAACGTCCGGGATGACCGCCCCCGCGACCACCCCCGCGACCTGCGCCTCCTGGTGGACCAGCGCCGTCGTCTACCAGGTGTATCCGCGCAGCTTCGCGGACTCGGACGGCGACGGGATCGGTGACCTCGGCGGCATCCGTTCGAAGCTCGACTACCTCGCCGAGCTCGGCGTTGACGCGGTCTGGCTCTCTCCGGTCTACCCGTCGCCGCAACATGACAACGGCTACGACATCAGCGACTACCAGGACATCGAACCGGTCTTCGGCAGCCTGGCGGAGTTCGACCTGCTGCTGGTCGAGGCCCACGAGCGCGGCATCAAGATCGTGATGGACCTGGTGGTGAACCACACCAGCGACGAGCACGCCTGGTTCCAGGAATCACGCTCGTCGCTGACGAACCCTAAGCGCGACTGGTACTGGTGGCGCAAGCCCCAGGCCGACGGCGGCCCGCCGAACGGCTGGGGCAGCGCCTTCAGCGGCCCGGCCTGGACGCTCGATCCCGCCACCGATGAGTACTACCTGCACCTGTTCGCCAAGCAGCAGCCCGACCTCAACTGGGAGAACCCCGAGGTGCGCGAGGCCGTCTACGCGATGATGAACTGGTGGCTGGACCGCGGCGTCGACGGCTTCCGGATGGACGTGATCAACTTCATCGCCAAGCAGGTCGAGCTGATCGACGGACCGGCCCCGGCCACCGGCGGCGGCTCGCCGATGGGGGCGCAGATCCATGAGTTTCTGCAGGAGATGCACCGCGAGGTCTTCGACGGCCGCGGAGGGCGGCACCTCACCGTCGGCGAGATGCCGGGCGTGAGCACCGACGACGCCCTGCTGTTCACCGACCCGGCCCGGCGCGAGGTTGACATGATCTTCCAGTTCGAGCATGTGGGCCTCGACCAGGGCGAGCACAAGTTCGAGGTGCTGCCTCGCAGCCTGACGGCGCTGAAGAAGAGCCTGTCACGCTGGCAGGAGGGTCTGGCCGAGACCGGCTGGAACAGCCTCTACCTGAACAACCACGACCAGCCCCGATTGGTGTCGCGCTTCGGCAACGACACCTCCTTGCGCTACGAGTCGGCGACTCTGTGGGCCCTGGTGTTGCACCTGCACCGCGGAACGCCCTACATCTACCAGGGCGAGGAGATCGGCATGACCAACGTGCGGTTCGACTCCATCGACGACTACCGTGACCTCGAATCCCTCAATCACTACCGCGAGGCGGTGGAAGAGTTCGACCTGGACCCCGGCACCGTGCTCGCCGGAGTGCAGACCATGGGCCGCGACAACGCGCGCACGCCCATGCAGTGGGATGCCTCGCCGCAGGCCGGTTTCAGCGCCGGCACGCCGTGGCTGGCCGTGAACCCGAACAGCGTCACGGTGAACGTGGCCGCCGACCTCGCGAGCGAGCGGAGTGTGTTCCGCTTCTACCAGCGCCTGATTGCGCTGCGGCATGAGAGCGAGGTGGTCGCCCTCGGCGATTTCACCCTGCTCGAACCCGACCACGACGCGCTCTACGCCTTCACTCGCAGCCGGGGTGACGAGACGCTGCTCGTCGTCGCGAACGCATCCGATGCCCCATTCACCGACCTGCTTCCGATGGACGTCTCCGGCGCCGATCTGATTCTGGCCAACTATCCGGCCACAACGGATGCCGCCGCACCGTCCTCGAACCCGGTGCTGCGCCCCTGGGAGGCGCGCCTCTACCGGCTGTAGGTCGGCGCAACCCGCCTCGACCGGGGCTCCTCACGGCGCACCAGTTTGAACGCTGTAAGGACGAGGCCGACGATGACACCGAGCACGGCGCCGCTCCCGTTCGCGACCAGATCGCGCACATCCGGGACCCGGGTCGGCAGGAACTGCTGCGTGAACTCGATTGAGCCGGTGAGTAGGACGGCCACGACGATCGCCAGCCACCAGAACCGGCGTCCGAGCAGGAGCAGCAGAAACACGCCGATCGGGATGAACATGGCGATGTTGGCCGCGAATTCGACCCGCCCGTAGGTGATCCAGTCGGTGGAGTCGTGCCGGTTGAAGAATCGGAGCGCCCGGAGCAGCAGCTCGTTGTTCCCACTGTCGAGCGGCTGCGGCCCGAGCGTCACCCAGCCCACGAACGCCAGATAGGCGAGCGTGACCAGGGACAGGACGGGATGGCGGTGCAGCATGGCTCCATCCTTCCCGATGGATGCTGGGGGTCACCCCAGTGACGGCCCCCGACCGCGAAAGCGCGCTACTTGCCCAGCGCTGCCTTCTCCTCGGCGAGGACCTCGTCGCGGAGGGTTTCGTCGAAGACGCGCTTGGCCTCGATACCGACGACGGAGTGACGGCGGCCGTAGAGGAAATACACCGCGATGCCGATCGCGAGCCAGACCGCGAAGCGCACCCAGGTGAGCGTCGTGAGGTTGAGCATCAGCCAGAAGCAGAGCGCGGCCGACAGGATCGGCAGGAAGGGCGAGAAGGGCACCTTGAAGGCCCGGGGCAGGTCGGGGCGCTTCTTGCGCAGAACGACCACGGCGATGCTGACCAGCACGAAGGCCGATAGCGTGCCGATGTTGATCATTTCCTCGAGCACGCCCACGTCGGTGAACCCGGCGATCAGGGCGACCGCGGCGCCGGAGATGATCTGCACCCGGGCGGGGGTGCCGCGCTTGGACGAGGTGACACTCAGGCCGCGCGGCAGCAGGCCGTCGCGGCTCATGGCGAAGAGCACGCGGGAGAGGCCGAGGAGCAGCACCATGATCACGGTGGTGAGCCCCACCAGAATGCCGACCGAGATGACCTGGGCAGCCCAGCCGGCGCCGACCGAGATGAACGCCGTCGCGAGTGAGGCATTGGGGTCGTCGGCGAGAACGGTGTACGGCACCATGCCGGTGAGCACGAGGCTGACGCCGAGGTACAGCACCGTGACGATGGCCAGACCGGCGAAGATGCCGCGCGGCAGGGTCGTCTGCGGGTTCTTGACCTCTTCGGCGCTGGTGGCGACCACGTCGAAGCCGATGAACGCGAAGAAGACCAACGAGGCGCCGGCGAGCAGACCGAACAGTCCGTACTGGGCCGGCTGGGCGCCGGTCATGAACGAGAAAAGGGACTGCATCCAGACGTCGCCGTCGCCGCCCGCGGAGGGCACGGCCTCGGGGATGAACGGCGTGTAGTTCTTCGGGTTGATGAAGAAGGCACCCACGACGATCACGAACACCACTATCGCCACCTTGAGGATGGTGAAGATGCTGGCGACGCGCGCCGACAGCTTGGTGCCCAGCACCAGGAGGGTGGTGAAGATTGCGACGATCACGAACGCGCCCCAGCTGACCTGCAGTCCGAAGACCGCGATCGTGGCCGGGACATCCCAGTTCCAGAGTTCGAAGACCTCACTCAGGTAGATTCCCCAATACTTGGCGATCACGGCCGCGGCGGTCAGCATCTCGAGGATCAGGTCCCAGCCGATGATCCAGGCGAGCAGCTCGCCGAGGGTCGCATAGGTGAAGGTGTACGCCGAGCCGGCCACGGGAACCGCCGAGGCGAACTCCGCGTAACACATGATGGCGAGCGCGCAGGTGACCGCGGCGAGGAGGAACGCCAGGGTGACGGATGGCCCGGCGTAGCTGCCGGCCGCCTTCGCACCGACCGAGAAGATCCCGGCACCGACGGCAACCGCGACGCCCATGATCATGAGGTCCCAGGTGCCCAGCGTGCGCTTGAGGCTGTGCCCCTTCTCGAGGGAGTCGGCCATGGAGGCCTCAATGCTCTTGGTGCGCCAGACGCTCATAACTGGGTGCTTCCGTTCCGTTGGGTATCGGTCAATGCTAGGCCCCCGCCGGGCTTCCCCGACCCCGGACCCCGCAGACCCGGGGGCCGCACCCCCTAGCATTGAGCGGTGCCCACCACCCTCTGCCACTCCCCCGGGGCCAGGGTCGGCCTGTCGATCGCGGTGGCCACCGGCCTCTACGGCATCTCGTTCGGCGCCCTGTCGGTGTCGTCGGGGCTCGACATCTGGCAGACCTCGGCGCTGAGCCTGCTCCTGTTCTCCGGGGGCTCCCAGTTCGCGTTCATCGGGGTGATCGCCGGCGGCGGCAGCGGTGCGGCAGCCGCCGGCGCGGCGGCGCTCCTCGGCATCCGTAACGCGGTCTACGGGATGCAGTTGAACGCCCTGCTGCACCCTCGTGGCTGGCGCCGCTTCGCCGCCGCCCAGGTCACCATCGACGAATCGCTTGCCACGAGCACCGGGCAGACCGTGCTCGTCGAGCAGAAGCGGGGGTTCTGGGTCGCCGGTCTCGGCATCTTCGTGTTGTGGAACGTATTCACCCTGATCGGGGCTCTCGCGGGCGACGCCGTGGGCGACCCGAAACAGTGGGGCCTCGACGGCGCGGCGGTCGCGGCGTTCCTCGGGCTGCTCTGGCCGCGGCTGCGGTCGAAGGAGGCCGGGGCGATCGCCGCGGTCTGCGCGCTGGCCACCGTACTGACCGTGCCGCTCGTTTCGCCGGGCGTGCCCATCCTCGTGGCGGCTGTCGTCGCCGGTGCCATCGGCTGGTTCGGTTTTCGGCACGGGCCGGCGGGCGAGGGTCTCGAGCCCGACGTCGACCCCTATCCCGGTCCACCCGATGCACCCGGTTCGACGGATGCGCAGGCTCCCCGATGAGCGTCTGGTTCTGGATCCTCGTGGCCTGCGCGGCGGCGTTCCTCACGAAGCTGCTCGGCTATCTCGTGCCGCAGAAGTGGGTCACCAACGCGCGCATCGCCCGCGTCGCCGGCGGCCTCACGATCGGCCTGCTGGCTTCCCTGACGGTCGCGAACACCGTGGCCACCGGCCAGGACCTCGTCGTCGACGCCCGGCTCGGGGCGCTCGTCGTCGCGGCGATTGCGCTCTGGTTCAAGGCCCCGTTCCTGGCGGTGGTCATCGCGGGCGCGGCAGCGGCCGCCGGGCTCCGGCTGCTCGGTCTGGGTTGAGGGTCTCGCGCGCCAACGGGGGCGGTAGGGTTTTTCCAACGGCAATGCGTCCGTCGACGTTTTTCGATGATGAAGAAAAGAGTGTGTGATGTCCGGGAAATATGAGCTCTACGCGGAACGATCCGGCGGATACCAGTTTCGGCTGAAGGCCAACAACGGCGAAGTGATCGCGACCTCCGAAAGCTATCACTCCAAGGCGGAGGCCCTCAAGGGCATCGAGGCACTGAAGGCCCACGTCAAGTCGCACGTGGTCGACATGACGGAACCGGACGCCTGAACGGATCTCGGTTCTGCCGAGTGAGTCACCGTCGATTGGTCCTGTGGCTCCCGGAGAGTCGAAGCTGACTGCACCGTGTGGACGCTGGTCATCCGGCGCACCGTGTGCGGCGTCGAACCAATTCGACGGAGATTCTGCCGTAAAACGGCTTTATCGAAGTATTCGGGGCCGATACGGCCACAATCTCCGTCGAATTCGTTCTGGACGGAGTCACTGCACCGCGGCAACCGCCCCCGAACCCCAGCCCTCGACGCCATCCCGCCCACGGCTGTGGGGGTTCACTCGTCTAGACCGCCGCGAGTTCCTCGGCCGCGAGTTGCTCTCCGGTGAAAAGCTCGGCGGCGAGCAGTTCCAGCGTGCGCGCACGCCCGGGTGAGGTCGCCGCGTCGGCGCCCGTGTGAGCGGAGGCGATCGGCTGCAGCATGACCTCGTCGACCCCGAACTTCGCCGCGAGGGCACGGATGCGCGCGGCCGCGGCGCCGGGCTCGTCGATGATCCAGGCCGCGGCCATCCGTTCGATCATCTGGAGCAGCGCCGGCGCCATCGGTGCGGCGGCGGCCTCTTCGACCGTCGCGAGCGGGCCGAGCGGCAGGCCCGATCTCAGGCGCGCCATCTGCTGCATCTGCGGCAGGGCGAGGGCGAGGGCCTCGACCCGGGTCTCGGCGACCGACACGTTCAGGGTGAGGATGGTGCGGGGGGCGTCGAGGGTCTCGCTGGGGGTGAACCCGCGTCGGTACAGCTCGAGGGCCGCTGTGGTGCCGTCGCCGGCGAAGTGGTTGGCGAACACGTAGGGCATGCCCTGCCGGGCGGCGAGCCGGGCCGAGTAGTCGCTGGAGCCAAGCAGCCAGATTTCGGGCATCTTGGTGGCGGCGGGAGTCGCGTGCAGGGTGTAGTCCTGACCGGAGGTGAGGCTGAGCGAGGCCCCGTCGGGGTGCAGCAGCGCCGCGATGTCAGCGATGTTGCGCGGAAACGCGTCGACCTCGCTCACTGCTCCACTCGAGCGCAGTAGTGCGGTGATCATCGGGTCGCTGCCGGGCGCACGGCCCAGCCCGAGGTCAATGCGCCCGGGGAAGGCCGCCTCGAGGATGCCGAACTGCTCGGCGATCACGAGCGGAGAGTGGTTGGGCAGCATGACGCCCCCGGAGCCGACCCGGATGCGTTCGGTCTGCGCCGCGAGGATACCGATCAGCACGGGCGGGTTCGTCGACGCGACCGCCTGCATGTTGTGGTGCTCCGCGACCCAGTATCGGGTGTAGCCGAGCCGGTCCGCGCTCTGGGCGAGGTGCACGGCTGCCGCGATCGCCTCAGCGGAGCTTTGCGAGGTGCGGACGGGGATCAGATCGAGCACGGAGAGGCTCAGCGCGGAGGTAGACATCGGTGGGGGAAACCGCGCCGGGCCCGGAGATATTCCCGGTTCCCCGCCCCGGACACACAAACGGGCCGCCACCCGGAAGGTGACGGCCCGCTTGTAAGAAGATCGCGGTGTCTTCGAAAAGTGCCTTAGCGGCGCAGTCCGAGGCTGCCGATCAGTGTGCGGTACCGAGTGATGTCGACATCCGACAGGTAACCGAGCAGACGACGGCGCTGACCAACCATGAGGAGCAGACCACGACGCGAGTGGTGGTCGTGCTTGTGCTCTTTCAGGTGCTCCGTGAGGTCCAGGATGCGCTGCGTGAGCATTGCAATCTGAACTTCGGGGGACCCGGTGTCGCCTGGGTGGGTAGCGTACTTTTCGATGATCGCCTTCTTTGCATTAGCTTCGAGTGCCATAGATGGGATCCCCTTTCTCTCACTGCGCGGTGCCCGGGGCCGAATGCCTGGGCTCTCTTGATCCGCGGCCGTCAAACGGCAACCGTCCGAGTTTAGCAGAGTCCGAGAGGTCGGCTGGAGCAGCAGGAGCAACGGCCAGAAGATGCGGGCTGCGATCTCGGCCGGGGCGCTGACCAGCTGCTCGTGCGCCCTCCCGAACCGGATGTAGAGCTCACTGATCGGGTGCCGCCGAGGCCGTTGATCATCAGGGCCACCCGGTCCCCGACACGTCCGGCAGGTCCCCGACGACCGCGTCGCGCATCTCGTCGGTCATCTCATTCGCGGTGGTCAGCTTCGCGCGGCGTCGGCCCGGTTCGCCATGGATGCCCACGCCCATCCACGCGTGTCGAGGTTCGCGGCGGCGATCCCCTGGTGCATGTCCGGCACGAACTGCTTCGGGCTCCGGGATCGGGCGAACCGATGCTACGTTCTCCGGTGTAGCTGGCCCGGCCGCGACGGGCCTGCAGCATGCTCGTGGCGTCCGCACTCGCCCGCGCAACCAGGGACATCCGGGCGAGGAGGGTTTCCGGGTCACGGCCGGCGGCCACCTCGGCTTCGAGCGTATCCGTGGCCGGCACGAGGGCGTCGAGCAGGGTCTTGTCTCCCAGGTCGGACTTGCCGCGGGCCTTGATCCCCTCGGTGGCGGCCCGGAGCATCGCCACGAATTCGGTGTCGAACAGGGCTGAGCGGGTCATCGGCTCTCCAGATCGGGGGCCGAGCGGTCGGGGGCGCTGAGGATGGTGGCGAAATTGGACAGGTCGACGAAGAATTCCGGCTCCAGACCCAGCGGGTCGCGCAGCGTCACGGTGGTGGGGCCGCCGGGGTCCCCGAGCGACGACACCACCAGGGCCGCCCCGGTGAAATCTTCGTCCGCGGTGTAACCGCTGATCGTGATCACGGTGCGGAGGCCCGCGGCGAGCGCCGACCGGAGGCCGTTCGCACTGTCCTCGACGACCACGGCGTCGGCGGCGTCGATCCCGAGTTCCCGTAGGGCATGCAGGTAGATGTCCGGGGCCGGCTTCTTCCGGTCCACGATGTCGCCGGCGAAGACCCGGAACTGCGCGGCCAGCTCGGGCCCGAGTGTTTGCGTGAGCACGGCGCGCACGGATTCCTCGGCCGAGGTGGAGGCCACGGCGAGGATCCAGCCGGCGCCCGCGGCTTGTGCGACGAGTCGACGGATGCCCGGGCGGGCCGTCAACGCGCCGCTCGCCACCCGCTCGGTGTAGATCGCGCTCTTGCGCCGGTGCCAGCCGGCGACGGCCGAGTCGAGGGCCGCGGGGTCGTCCGCCGGCAGACCGAGCACTCCGGCCACCTCCGGGGTGAGGATGCTGCGCATCCGTTCTTTTCCTCCCCCGATCGTCACCTTCTGGACGTAATCGGAGTCGCTCCACTGCACGGGCACCGAGAATTCCTCGAAGGTCTGGTTAAAGGCCGGCAGGTGGCCGTCGCGTTCGGTGTCGGCCAGCACGCCGTCGCAGTCGAAGATGAGAGCGGGCATCGCCTCAGGCCTTCCTCGCGTTGCCGATGGCGGCGAAGGCTCGGTCGACGGCTGCTTTCAGCGGTGAAATCGCCACCTGTGCCTCCCCGGTCAGATGCCGCCCATCGTAGGCTCGCCACCCCGAGCCGACAATGGGGCGGCCTAGGCGGGCTTCGCCGGCTGAGGCCGGTGCCGGATGGAGAACTTCGCCCGCTGGGTGATCGACTGATCCGGCCTGTCCCAAACCTTGATCATCGCCCAGCCCACGGCGACGAGCGGGACCGCCAGAACGGCCCCGGCGATACCGCCGAGGATGGTGCCCACGGTCAAAGCGACGAGGATCACCAGCGGATGCAGTTTCAACGCCCCCGCCATCACCACCGGGTTGAGAAGGTCACCCTCGATCTGGTTGACCAGGATCACGATGGCCACAACGATCAGCGCCACGAGCGGCCCATTGGCCACCAACGCCACGAGGGCAGCCAGGATGCCCGCGATGGTCGCCCCGATCAGTGGGATGAACGCCGTGAGGAACACGATCACAGCCAGCGGCAGGGCCAGCGGAACTTGCAGGATGGCCAGCCCGACGCCGATCAGAACGGCGTCGAAGAGGGCGATGATCGCCGTTCCCCGCACGTACTGGCCGAGAACCGTCGGGGTGACGTCGCCGATCCGGTGGGCGCGCTCGAGGCTCTCGCCGTGCAGGAAACGTAGGAAGAAGTTCCAGATCTGGCCGCCGTCCTGGAGGAAAAAGAACAGGATCACCAGCACGAGCAGGGCTCCGGTGACCAGCTCCACCGCGGCGGACACCCCGGCGAGCGCCCCCGTGCCGAACTGTGCGCTCGTGACGAAGCCCACGATCGCATCACGCACCGCGTTGAACTGCTCCGAGTCGAGCGCGATCGGGCCCTCGACCAGCAGCCCCTGTAGTTCGTCGAGCCCGTCGCCGGCCGCCACCACCAGCGCACCCCACTGGTTGCGCACCGCGAAGACGATGAGCGTGACGATGCCGCCGAGGATGAGTGCCCCTGCCAACAGGGTGATCCAGGTCGCGAGAATGACCGGGAGGCCGCGCGTGCGCAGCCAGCCGACCAGCGGTGCCAGCGCCGATGCCAGGATGAGCGCCACGAGAACGGGGATCACCACGAGTTGCACCTGCACCAGAGCGTAGACGGCGCCGGCGGTCAGCACGACCACGACGATGATCTGGGTGGAGCGGATGGCCCACCGGCCGAGCCGGCTGGTCAGTAGGGTCTGCAGGGACGGGGATGAGGGGTCGTCGACGCGCATGCTGACACCATAGGCACCTGTGCAGCATCGGTAAACGGCTGCCCGGCCGAGTGCCTCCTAACCGATTCGGGCGGAACCCTGGCCCGGCGTCGAATTCGTTCGGGGCGGTCACGCGGTTACGAAGCGAACCGCTCGAGCACCTCCAGGATCCGGCCCTTGCAGCCGCCGCAGCCGGTTCCGGCCCTGGTGGCGGTTTCGATGCAGGCGACCGTGGTCTGGCCTCCGCCGATCGAGTCGGCGATGGCGCCCACGGTGATGCCGTTGCACCAACAGACCGTGGCATCCGGGGCGAGGGCGTTGGCGCCGGCGGCCGGTTCAAAGTCGGGTCCGTCGAAGCGCAGCAGCAGGGAGCGGTTCATGCGCAGTTCGCTGCCGCGCTGGTAGAGCAGGGTCAGCTCGGCGGCCGTGCGCGGCATCCCGACGCTCACGAACCCGTCGAGGATGCCGTCCCGCGTCACCATCTGCACGTAGCGGCCATGCTCGGGGCCGTCGCCGCGGCGGTGGGCCCGGTGACGGCTGCCCCGCTCGTGGCCGCCGGCATCCATCCGCTCACGCCGGAGCGCTACCGGATGGGCGCGCTCATCCGTCTGGTCTGCGACCACCTGGAGCAGCAGCGGGTTGGCGCGCCTGGACACGAAGCACCGGTGGAACTGCGCGACCGGATCGTGACGGTGCCGGGCGACCAGGCCAGCCTGGCCCCCCCCTCCTCGCTCACCCTGCTGCGCCTGCTGCTCGCGGCCGGCGGCACGGTGATCTCCCTCGCGCACCCAGCGCAGAGCCTGCCGAAGATGGCGGACGACCATTCCGTGGCCGTCGCGATCAGCCGGTTGCGCCGGGCCCTGCCCACCCCGGGCCTGGTCGCCACCGTCATCAAGCACGGCTACCGCATCGACGTCTAAGGTCTATAGCGCCGTCGGGTCGGTACCGATCGGGTCGGCAGCGGCCGGATCGGCAGCCGCCGGATCGGCCAGCCCGACCGGCGTCGGCTCGGGCCGCTCCGCCTGCGCGGCGTCGTCCGACTCCGCGCGGGCGTGCTCCACCGGATGCTTGCGACGCCAAAGCTTCCACCGGCGCTGCTCTCCCTCGGAGAGGGCGGCGGTGATCCGCTCGTCCATCTGGTCGCCGAAGTGATCGTCGAAGTTCTCTTCCAGGTGGTCGGTGACGTTCTTCTTGATCCGCCGGGACCGCTCTTCCCGGCGCTGGCGGCGTTCGAGGCGCACCAGCACCTGATGCTCCTCCTGGAACGCCTTGTAGGTGGCCACACACATGCCGATCATCACCACGCTGACCGGGATGGCAGTCAGGATGGCTCCGGTCTGCAGGGCCGCGAGCCCACCGGCCAGCAGGAGTGCGATCGCGACGAGTCCGCCGAGACCGGCCCAGAGGATGCGGCTCCACTTGGGCGGGTTGGTGTCGCCGCCGGAGGCGAGCATGTCGATGACGAGCGAACCGGAGTCGGCCGAGGTGATGAAGAAGATGGCCACCACGATCACGGCGATCACCGACAGAATGCCGCCGAACGGCAGGCCGGAGAGGAAGTCGAAGAGCACATTCTCGGGAATGATGCCGACCTCCGGGTCGAACAGTCCGCCACCATCGCCGCCGAAGGCCTGCTTGATGGCACTGCCGCCCATGACCGCGAACCAGGCGAAGGTCACCAGGGTCGGCACCAGCAGCACGCCGGCCACGAACTCACGCACCGTGCGGCCGCGGGAGATCCGGGCGATGAAGACGCCGACGAACGGCGCCCACGAGATCCACCAGCCCCAGTAGAAGACGGTCCACGCACCCTGCCAGTCGAGGCCGGCCTGGCCGGTGAAGGAGCCCGCATCGAACGTGAGCCCGACGACGCCCTGCAGGTAGCCGCCGATCGATTCGACGAAGACGCGCAACAGGTAGAGCGTGGGGCCGAGAAGCAGCACGGCCACGAGCAACAGCCCGGCCATGCCGAGGTTGATATTCGACAGC
Source organism: Cryobacterium sp. TMT1-19 (assembly GCF_004403055.1). Taxonomy (NCBI): domain Bacteria; kingdom Bacillati; phylum Actinomycetota; class Actinomycetes; order Micrococcales; family Microbacteriaceae; genus Cryobacterium; species Cryobacterium sp. TMT1-19. The sequence continues at coordinate 70,024 of NZ_SOHB01000034.1, read as the reverse complement.
CACTTGATGCCCTTGCCCACGCCGCTGACGACGGAGGCCGTTGCGATCAGGGTGATCAGGACGATGAGCACCACGAGCAGGGTGTTGTCGACCTCTTTTACGACGCCCAGGTGGCGGAGGCCGGCGGCGATCTGCTTGATGCCCAGCCCGAGGGAGGTGGCGACACCGAAGAGGGTATCGACGATCGCGATCACGTCGATGGCGTCGCCGAGGCGGCCGCGCACCCGGTCGCCCAGGAGCGGTTCCAGGGCCCAGCGGATCGAGACGGGGCGTCCCTTGCGGTGGATGGCGTAGGCCAGCGACAGTCCGACCACGGCATAACGTCTGCGACATGGCCGCCGCGGCCAGGTCCTGGCTGCTGCCCGTGACGCCGGGCTTCGGGCTGGTGAAGTGGGTGAGCGGCTCGGCGGTGCCCCAGAATACGAGACCGATGCCCGTGCCGGCGGCGAAGAGCATCGAGAACCAGGACATCAGCCCGAACTCGGGCACGTCGTCGTCCTGGCCGAGCTTGATGTCACCGAACCGGCTCATGCCCATCCATGTGGCGAAGACCACGAACGCGGCGACGATGATGATGTAATACGGGCCCAGGCCGGCCACGACCCAGCCCTGCAGCAGGGCGAGGGTGTCGCCCGTGCGGGTGGGGAAGACGATGGCGATCACGACGATGGCCAGGATGATGATCAGGGCCGGAAGAAGACCCGCGGTGCCGGAACGATCTTGCCGCCGATGCGGTGGCGGGAATGGTACGGGACTCGAGCGTCGGGGCGGCCCGGTGAGGAGAGTGGTGCGGTCACGTAGTGCTTTCTGAATCGGGAGCATGGACCGCCGCCATCGTGATTCGGCAGGCGCGGAACGGAGATTGTGTCAGCACCTCGTCGACGAGGCCTGAAGCGAGACCGGGACCCGGTTCCAGAATGGAAGGGGGAAGCCCGGTGGAGATCGACCATGATAGCTTTTCTGCGCCGGCTCTGCGGGGTCGGTTCTTCTCAGACTATTTTCCGGCGCGGGCGCGCTGCCGGCTGATCACGGCCGCAGCCCGGTGCAGAACGGCCTCCGTTCCGGCGTAGATGCCGGCCGCTCGCGGCCAGTGGCTGATCACGTCGGTGAAGCCGAGTTCGCCGGCCCGACCTACGGCATCCTCGAACGCTCCGATGCTCTGCAGGGAGTAGCAGCCGCCGCTGTCGAGAGACAGGTAACGGTCGATGGTGGCCGGGTTCCTGCCCGCGACGACTGCCGTGTCCTCCAGCCGGTGCATGAGGCCGGCTACCGCCGCCCACCAGTCCTCGCCCACGACGCCGTCCGCTCCCGTCGTCACCCAGCCGGAACCGAACGTCGTGACGAGGCGCAGCCCTTTGGGCCCGTTCGCGGCGATGACGAACGGAACCCGCGGCTCCTGGGCCGGCACACCGACCATTCGCGCGCCGACCGCCCTCGCCCACTCCCCCTCGAAGCTGATGCCGCCGCTGCCCGGTTCCTCGTGGCGCAGCAGCCGGTCGAGGGCCGTGACGAACGCGGCGAAGCGCTCGGACCGCTGCTTCGGGGTGTACTCGGGCTGCCCGAGCACGGTGGCGTCGAACCCGGTTCCGCCTGAGCCCACCCCGAGCAGGAATCGCCCGCCGGCAATGTCGTCGAGGGTGGCGATCTCCTTGGCGAAGGTCACCGGATGCCGGAAGTTCGGTGATGAGACGAAGGTACCCAGCCGGATCCGCGAGGTGACGACCGCCGCGGCAGTCAGCGTCGGGACGGTCGCATGCCAGGGCTGGTCGGCCAACGACCGCCAGGACAGGTGGTCGTAGGTCCAGGCGTGGTCGAAGCCGAGCTGCTCAGCGCCCTGCCAGCGACGGCGGGCCTCCGGCCACGAATCCTGCGGGAGAATGACGATTCCGAAGCGCATGCTGAGAGTCTACGGAAGGCCTTTCACCGGCACCTTCTCGCCCGGCGCGCACGGTGCTATTAATGGCTCTCGACCGGCGTTCCTTATTTCTCAGGCAGCGGGTCGGCCGCTGATGATACCAGACCCCCGTGGCGGCACCCGGCCCACGTTCCGGATGCCGCCGCGGGCCTTCGCTCGGGTCTCAGGGTCGCGGCACACGGGCCAATCAGGAATTTCTGTGGTGCGCGTCACCGCCGAGTGCCACACTCGACCCATGACAGGCTCATCGCACGGCTTCTCCCGGTGCACTATCGTGCCGCCGTATCTGCTGGTGCGGCTGGCGCGGGTCGACGATCCCCGGCTCGCGGCCGCGGCCGAGGCAGCCAGACGGTCTCTGATGCGGGACGTGCCGATCCGGGAACTGCGCGCGGCGGCGCATCCGACGCCGTCGTCGTCGGTCCACTCCGGTGTGCGCGGCGGAGCGGCCGCTCGGGTGCGCGGGCACGTGGACCGGGCCGTGTCGGATGCCGGCGGCCTGGAACGACTGCCGGGCCGGCTGGTCCGCCGCGAAGGCCAGCCCGCCGGGGCCGATCTCGCGGTCAATGAGGCCTGGGCGGGGCTCGGAGACACGCATTCCCTGTTCTGGAACGTGTTCGAGCGCGACTCGATCGATGACCGCGGTGTGTCGCTGGAGGCGACCGTGCACTACGGCCGCAACTACGACAACGCATTCTGGGACGGCGAGCGCATGGTGTTCGGCGATGGCGACGGCCTGGTCTTCAACCGTTTCACCTCGTCGCTGACGGTGATCGGGCATGAGCTCACGCACGGGGTGACCCAATTCACGGCCAACCTCGCCTACGAGGGTCAATCAGGTGCGATAAACGAGTCCCTGTCGGACGTGTTCGGCTCGCTGGTGGAGCAGCGCTCCCTGGGCCAGTCAGCCGCCGAGGCCGGCTGGCTGATCGGCGAAGGTCTCTTCACCGACCAGGTGCAGGGGGTCGCACTGCGCTCGCTGAAGGCTCCCGGCACCGCCTACAACGACGATGCTCTCGGCAAGGACCCCCAGCCCGCGGACATGACCGGCTACATCGAAACCGAGGACGACAACGGCGGGGTGCACCTGAACTCGGGCATTCCGAACCGGGCGTTCTACCTCGTGGCCACAGCTCTCGGCGGAAACGCCTGGGAGACGGCCGGCCAGATCTGGTTCGACACCCTCACCTCCGGCACGCTGGGCCGCACCGTGGACTTCGCCGGGTTCGCGCGGGCGACCTCGCGGGCAGCGGTCACGCGCCACGGCGCCGGGTCCCGAGAACACGAGGCCGTGATCGCCGGCTGGACCGCCGTCGGCCTCGGCGGCGGGCTCGGCACCGGATCCCGGCCCCGGTCCGGCACTGGGCCAGGAACCGGCGTCGGTCGCGCGCCCGTCGATCCTGCCCCCCGGCCGGAGTAATATCGGGCCCATGAAGGTCGTCGTTTCGCGCAGCGGTGGCTTCGCCGGCATCCGCACCACCTGGGAAGTCCAGGTGGAGGAACAACCCGACCGGTCCGCCTGGGCGGAACTTCTCCGTGGGCTGCCCTGGGACGAGGTGTCCGCGGCGGCTCCGCAGCCGGACCGCTACGTCTACCGCATCCGTTGCGCGCCCCACGAGGTCGTGCTCGGCGAGCAGCAGGTCTCTGGGCCGTGGAAAGATCTTATTGACCGGGTCAGAGGCGTGAACGAAGGGCACTGACCCGGTCCTCGTCGTTGGCACCTGCGAATGCCCTGTTAGGGTGGTCCTAATAAGGGGGCCCCCATCGCAAATCTACTGGCTGTTAAAACTTCACGTTCTTTCCTCAGTGCTTCTGCACTGAACCGTTCGATTGTTCTGGCCCTCGGCCTTTTCCTCGCGGTCTTCGTCCTGACCGCTTCGCCGGCGGTTTCCGCTTCGGCTGCTCCGGTCGACGGCACCGTCGAACAGTGCAACGATGTCGCCGGAGTCGGCGGCGGCACCGGCGCCGTCGAATGCAGCGTCACGGTCGACAATTATCTCAATCTGGCGACCGGCGCGACCAGATCGACCACCAGCACCGTCGTCAGCATCCACGCGGCGAACACCGAGGTGCAGCCCCCCGCAGCGACGGTCGTGAACTCTTCGAAGCTGATCCACACGATCACCCAGTGCAACGGCTCGATCAACGTCGGCGGCGGTAACACCATCTGCACGGTGACCGTGAACAACCACATCACCGGTGCGACCACGGCATCCCCGGCCACGGTCAACCAGTGCGTCGGCTCCGGAGCCAGCACGGAACTCGACTGCGTGCCCCTTGAGAACACCACCGACGCGACCGTCACCCAGTGCAACAACGCCGGGAACGGCGGCGGCGCCGATGTGCTCTGCCGGGTGAATCCCTCGGCGACGGTGACGACCGACGTGCCCATCACTGTCAACCAGTGCAACTACTCCAGCAACGGCGGTGGCTCGACCGTGGAGTGCGCGACCGAGCTCAACACGATCGTGCCTGCAGCCGAGGTCACGCCGACGCAGACACCGACACCGACCGAGACACCGACACCGACCGAAACGGCCCTCCCGGCCGCCGCCGACACGATCACGGCCGCTCCCGAGCTGGCCGCGACCGGCGTCGACTCGGCCCCCCTGCTGATCTCCGCGGCTGCAGGCGCCCTGCTCCTCGGACTCGGCGCGCTCCTCGCGCTTCGACGCACCGTCGTACGCCTCCGTCGGGACTGATCCGACTCGCTGCCAGGCCGAAACGCGCCCACCGCCCCTCGGCGAACGGTGGGCGCGTTTTTCGTTGCCGGCACCGGCTCGCGTCGGGCCGGACCGCGTGGGACTATGAGTCATGGAAACCAACGACCTGTACCCGGTTCAGAACCTCAGCGAGGACGACTGCTGGGATCTCCTGATCTCGTCCAGTTTCGGAAGACTCGCGATGAGCATTTCCGGTGAGCCGGACATCTACCCGGTGAACTTCGTCTCCGCAGACCGGCAGCTCGTTTTCCGCACGGCCGAAGGTACGAAGCTCCTCGAGCTCACGGTGAACAACCGGGTCGCCTTCGAGATCGACGGCATCGGCCGCAGCGAGGCGTGGAGCGTCGTGGTGCGAGGCGAGGCCCGAGTTCTCGACAAGCAGGCCGAGATCGAGGCCGCGGATCAACTGCCGCTGCGCCCGCTCATCCCGACCCTGAAGTACATCTACGTCGAGATAACGCCGACCAGGATCACAGGCCGCCGGTTCCAGCTCAGCCCGGAACCCGACCGGTACTAGAAGCGTGACTCACGCACCGGACTCCAACGTCGTTCTGATCACGGGGACTTCCTCCGGTATCGGATTCCACGCCGCCATCGCCGCGGCTCGCGCCGGCCACACGGTGGTAGCCACCATGCGCAACCTTGAGGGCGCCCGCGCTCTGCGGGACGCGGCCGCCGACGCGGAGTGAGCCTCGACATCCGTCGCCTGGACGTGACTGAACCGCGGGCGGCCACGGATGCCGTGGCCGGGACCATCGACCGGCACGGCCGGCTCGACGCGCTCATCAACAACGCCGGGTCGGGGAGGCTCGGCACCATCGAGAACGAAACGGTCGATGACGTTCGCGCCGTGATGGAGATGAACTTCTTCGGGGTGGTTGACTCACACTGGCCGCGCTCCCCCTTCTCCGGGGCAGCACGGGCCGGCTCATCACCGTCTCGAGCGTGGGTGGAGCCATCGGCCAGCCCTTCAACGAGGCGTATTGTGCGGCGAAGTTCGCGGTGGAGGGATTCATGGAGAGCCTGGCCCCGGTGGCCGCCACGGCCGGTGTGTCGGTGACGGTAGTCGAACCCGGCGCCGTGACATCCTCGTTCGTCGCCAACGTCGGCCGGGACCTCAACCAATCCGGCCTGGCCAACGACCCGTACGCCGCGGCACTGGAGGCGTACCTGGCCCGCGCGGCGTCATCCTTCGGCTCGGCCCAGTCGGCCCGGAGCGCCGGCGAGATCGTCGCCGCCCTGCTCGACGGCGACCGCCCACCGTTTCGGGTGCAGACATCGGAGGCGGCGCGCCAGTTCGTGGCGGCCAAGATCGCCGACCTCGACGGCGGAGTCGTGCAGCGGATGACGGCGACCTGGCTGGCCTGACGTCGGTCCCCGACTGATGAACGTGCGCCCGACCGAGAGCACCACCCCGGTCTCCGGATGGGTCAGGATTCGGATGAAGCCGGGCGCCCCGGCCGCAATCTCGCGTGCGGTATCGGGGTCGATCGGCCCGTACCCCTCGAGGTGGCCGGGTTCCTCGGAGTGGCCGAGGAGCGTCATCACCGGGACGGTGACGTGCACCGAGCCGCGGATGCCCTGGCCGACCCCCGATGCGGTAACCCCGTCGAGGATGAGGTCTTCGAACACGTCCGCCCGCAGCTGGGTCAGCGTGCGGGTCTCGTTCGGGCCCTGCAGGCTCATCCCCATCACGGTGAGGCGGTCGTGCGCGGCCTTCACTTTCTCCGCCGAGTCGTACCAGGACAGGGATGCCATCCCGTCGGCCTCGGGCTCGAAGATCACCGTGCGGTCGGCCAGCGATTTCTGGTGCCGGGCCGTGATCGACTCCGGGTGCAGCCGTTCCCGCATGATCCGGGCCTTGTTCTTCAGGTTGGCCACGGTCAGGTGCGGGGCGGACTGCAGCAGCGTCTGTTCGAACCCGGCTAGCGCCTCGGCCGGCAGCGACCAGGACTGGTTGATCAGTACCTGCGCGTGCCGGTAAGTGATCGACCCGTCCTGCAGGGCCGCCCGGGTCGCGGGCAGTTCGTGCAGGAGGGTCTGGCTCTCGGCGATCAGGGTTTCGGTCGAGCGCACCGGCAGCCGCAGGGTGCAGGCCAGTTCGGTCACGAACTCCCGCTCGGCGACCTGTGCAGCGTCCCACCGGGCGCGGGGTATCCCGGCCGCGACCCCGGCCACTGCCGGGGTCCCTCCCTGGCCTTGTCCTTGGCTGCCTGGGCCGCGTCTCGGGCCAGGGCTTCGGCGAACCGGCGGGCCCGATCGACCTGTTCGGCCAGGCGGGCGTCAACCCGGGCGGCGTCCGCCTGCATCTCCCGGATGGCGTCGAAGTGACGACCCAGGCGTTCTCGCTGCCCACTGTCGGAGGGCTTCATGAGACACACGTTACGGCTGACCACTGACATTCCATGCTCCAGATCGGCACCCGTCAGCGCCCTGTGGATAACCTGATCAAACCCGTATTGTGGAGGAGTAGAAGCAGCCGTCGCAGGGCCCGCAGCGGGCATCCGTCAATGGGCGCGCAGCACACATCCGTGTCACGTAAACTCGGATATTTTCGGGAAACGCCGGTTGTGGTGGCCGGTTGCCCGGCGTGTCGCGAAAATCTCCGAGGTTAGCGACTTCGACCGCAACGGATGCCCCGGGCGAATCTCTGGAGGTCGACGTACCGGGTCTCGACAGGCTCGACCACCGGCGGAGCCGGCGAGAGGGTGGGTGTCAGGCGAGGGAATCGGCGGACAGGCTGATCAGACGCAGGAGCGCGTTGCCGTAGGCATCCGCGGGGTCGGCGGCGTCGAAGAATTCCGGCGCCCCGTTCAGCGCCACCGTCACCCGGTAGCTGTCCTCCCCCTGACGGGTGAGCGAACGGAAGGTGCTCCGCAACAGGTCGCGCAGCTGGTCCTCACGCGGCATCCACAGGGCATCCTCGAGGGCCAGTGAATCGAGGGCCCACTCGGTGGTGCCGTTGAAGCCGAGGATCGTTCCCGTGTCGAACTCGTGCGGCTCGATCGTCATGTCACTGACCGTGAACACGTCGCTTTCGAAGCCGGAGCGCTCGATGCGGAAGGCGTCACCGGAGACGGGACGCCACTGCAGACCGGCTTCGGCCAGTGCCCGCGCACTATCGATTGAGATCATGAAGACGACTCCGCCCACTAGCGTTGTGAAGAGAACTATATTCCCGGAGGTCCGACGTGACGCGAACGGTGAACCTGACGGTGCATGTGAAGCCCGGTAGTCGGAAGGGACCGCTGGTCTCCGGGGGAGAGCCGGGCCGGGAGCCGGGCCGAGAGCCGGGCCGAGAGCCGGGCGACGACGCGCCCCATGCTCCGACGGATGCTGCGCTCACCGTATTCTTGCAGCAGCGGGCCGTTGAGGGGGCCGCCAACGATGCGCTGGTGAAGCTGCTGGCCAAGCACTTCGGCGTGTCCAAGAGCGCGGTGACCATCGTGCGCGGCCACGCCTCCCGGATCAAGCACGTGCGAATCGAACACGACTCGTAGCAATGCGCGACTCGCGTGGCGACTCGCACGTGCTTCCGGCACTGCGGGTTTCTAGCGGGTTCCGAGCAGGTCGATCACGAAGATCAGGGTCTGGCCGGAGAGCTGGTGTCCTCCGCCGGCCGGTCCGTAGGCCAGGTGCGGAGGGACGACCAGCTTGCGGCGTCCGCCGACCTTCATGCCGGGGATGCCCTGCTGCCAGCCCGCGATGAGCTGAGCAAGCGGGAAGTTGATCGACTGCCCGCGGCTCCAGGAGGAGTCGAATTCATCTCCGGTGTCATAGGCGACGCCGAGGTAGTGCACGTTGACGGTGGCGCCGGGGGTTGCTTCGGCTCCCTCGCCGACCACGATGTCGGTGATGGTCAGTTCGGTAGGCGCGGGGCCCTCCGGAGCGTCGAGTTCGGGCTTGGTGTTTTGATCAGTCATTCCTCTATCCAATCGGATTGCGCGCTCGCCCGCACACCAAAAATTCCCCCTTGCGCGAACGTGGCCGTCGGGCGCACCATGGAACAGAACTCGCCGCTCCGGGAAAGTTGTCGGCACTGCCACACCACCGGGGCGGCGAGTCCTTGTTCGTCAGGGCACCAGAGTCAGTTGATCACGCCGGCACGGTCGCGCTGGATCAGCCCCAGCAGCTCCGATTCGTCGGCCCGGTCGACGTTCGCAGCCGTACCGTTCACCATGCGCTGTCGGGCGAAAGCCAGGCGGGTGGAGTTGTGGATGAAATGGTGCATGGCCCGCTTCCGGGTTTGGGGCTGCCGCGCGGCCCAGGATCGAGCCTGCCGACGGCCATCGCGGGTGGCGAGCATACCCACCTCGGCCGGACTGAACCAGCCGGCCGCGGCATACTCGCTCAGCCGGAGCACGGTGACGCGTTCTTCCTGGCGCCGCAGCAGCACGACAACCATGATCGCGCCGAGGAACAGAGGCACCTGCACGGCGAGGTAGTACGCCACCAGCGAGCCACTCTCGACCAGGTAGAACGCCCCGTTCCAGACGAAGTGCAGGAAGATCGCCGAGACGAATCCGAGCAGAATCGTGGCGAAGGCCGGGAACGGCCGGAACCGGACCGCCAGCCCGCACGCAATGCCGATGCAGGCAGTGAACATGACATGGGCGAAGGGCGACAACACCCCCCGCACCAGGAACGTGAAGCCCAGGTTCTCGGAGCCACCCTCCATCATCGCCACACCGAAGTATTGGATGTTCTCGGTGAAGGCGAATCCGGCGGCGATCGTCGCGGCATAGACCACGCCATCGACCGGGCCGTCGAATCTCCGACGCAGCACCCAGAAGAGCAGCAGCACCCCGGCGCCCTTGGCGGCCTCCTCGACGAGGGGCGCCTGGAAGACGGCGGCGGCGAAACCGTCATCCGTTTCGATGGCTCCGGCGCCGGCCCGGGCCAGCTGCACGCCCAGGTCGAAGAGCAGCGCGGTCACGATGGAGACGCCGGCGCCCCAGAGGAACGCGAACCAGAGGGCCGGGCGGGGTTCGGGCTCCCACCGATCGATCCAGCCCACGGCGAGCGAAATCCCGATCAGCGGGATGAGTGCCAGGATGAGGCCGACCAGCAGCGTGCCGGCATCGAGGAAGGTGGCCAGGTAGACGAACACCAGCAGCAGCGCGGCGCCGCCGATGACGAGGCCGGCGACCGTGAGCGTGACGATGCCCGCCCGGGTGCGACGAACGGGGGCGGTCCAGACGGGCTGCACCGGCTGGGCCGCGGGCTGCACCGGGGCAGGCTGGGCCGCGGTCTGGGTTCCGGCCGGATGAGAGTGTGGGGCGGCGGCGGAGTGCTCCGGGGTCGGCTCGTGGGTCATGCCCAACAGACTAGCGGCGCGCTCACGCCTCGAACATGGTGCCCGGGTTGAGGATGCCCAACGGGTCGAACGCCGCCTTGATCCGGCGCTGCAGGGCGAAGCCCGTGTCGCCGAGCTCCTCGGCCAGCCAGCGCCGCTTGAGCACGCCGACCCCGTGCTCGCCGGTGAGCGTGCCGCCGAGTTCGAGCGCGGCACGGAAGAGCTCGTCGGCCGCCAGCCAGACCGCCTCCGGCACGACCGGCTCCGCGCCGCCCCGGGCCGGATCGAACGGGATCAGGAAATTGGGGTGCAGATTGCCGTCTCCGGCGTGGGCCACCGTGGGGATGGGCAGGCCCGTGCGGGCGCTGATCTCAGCGATCCGCGCGAACATCTCGGCCAGCCGGGAGCGGGGCACGCAGACATCCTCGATCAGGACCTCGCCGTGAGCGGCCAGCGCCGGATGCGCGGCCCGCCGCACGGCCAGCAGTCGATCGGCGGATTCGGCGTCGGTGGAGACGCGCACCTCCCCGCCCGCGGCCCGCAGCACGGCCACCGCCTGGTCCGCCTCCGCCTGGCTCGCCGGCCCATCCGTCTGCACCAGCAGGAACGCTCCCCTAGCCGGAACTCCCTCGAACAGGTTCGGCCCGAGGTACGCCGCGATCAGGGCCAGGGCCACCGGGTCGATGAGTTCCATCACGGCCGGGCGCAGCCGGGCCGCCGTGACGAGACCGGATGCCGCGGCCGCCTGGGCCACGTCGGGGAACGTCGCGCCGATCGTGACGGTCTCGCCCAGGGTGATGGCGCGCGCCCGCACGGTGGCCTCGACGATCACGCCGAGGGTGCCCTCCGAGCCGGTGAGCAGGGCGGTCAAATCGTAGCCGGTGACGCCCTTGACTGTGCGGTGCCCGGTCTCCAGCAGGCTCCCGTCGGCGAGCACCACCGTCAACGCCAGCACCGCCTCCCGGGTGACGCCGTACTTCGCGCAGAGCAGCCCGCCCGCGTTGGTGGCGATGTTGCCGCCGACCGAGGAGATCGCCCGGCTTGCCGGGTCCGGCGCGAACCACAGCCCGTGCGCGGAGAGGGCCGTGTTGAGGTCGCCGTTGAGCACGCCCGGCTCGACCACGGCCAGTTCATCCTCCGGGCGGATCTCGAGGATACGGTTCATCCGCTCGACGCTCAGCACGATGGCGCCGCCCGTGCCGCACGCTCCCCCGGCCAGGCCCGTTCCGGCTCCGCGGGTGATCACCGGCACGCGAAACTCGGTCGCGATGCGCAGAGTCGCCTGCACCTGGTCGACGGATGCGGCGTAGACGACCGCCAGCGGCATCCCCGGGGCAACCCAGCCCGATTTGTCGGCCCGAACGGGCGCGAGCCGGCGCGGATCGACGCTGACGTGGGTGCCGAGTTCGGCCTGCAGACGCTCCAGTGCGGTCATGCGCCCAGAGTACCGGGCCGGGTGCCGGAGGGCAGGCCCGGACGCAGGCCGGCATGGCCCGCGGCCGCTGCGGCCGGCACCGGCGATGGCCGATTCCCGCTGGTGCGCCCGGGCTCGCGGTGGCAGGCTGGCCGGGTGACCATCCCTCCTGCCGGGCTCGATCCGGTCTTCTTCGAGCGCTACCGGGCCATGTCCTCCCGAGACTCACGCTTCGACGGTCAGTTCATCACGGGCGTGCACTCCACCGGAATCTACTGCCGCCCCAGCTGCCCGGCGGCCACACCGAAGCCGGCCAATGTGTCGTTCTATCTCACCAGCGCGGCCGCGCACGAGGCCGGCCTGCGGGCGTGCAAACGCTGCCTTCCTGATGCCGTCCCCGGGTCGCCGGACTGGGACATCCGTGACGACCTCGCCGCCCGCGCCATGCGCCTGATCAGCGACGGCACGGTTGAGCGGGAGGGCGTGCCCGGCCTCGCCCGCCGCCTCGGCTACAGCGAACGGCACCTGACCCGCGTGCTCGTGAACGAGCTGGGCGCCGGCCCGCTCGCGCTCGCCCGGGCGCACCGCGCACAGACCGCCCGCGTGCTGCTGGCGAGCACGGATGTCCCGATCACCGAGGTCGCATTCGCCGCCGGTTTCGGCAGCGTGCGCCAGTTCAACGACACCATCGCCGTCGTCTACGAGCGCACCCCCACCGAGCTGCGCCGCGCCCGTCCCGCCCGCGCCCAGCCCCGCGCCCAGCCCCTCGGCGTCGGCGGGGTCGGTGAGGCCGGCTTCGGGGTCGGTGACGGGACGGGCCTCGACCTGCTGCTGCCGGCGCGCGCGCCGTTCGACGGGGTGGGGGTGCTGCGGTTCCTCGCCGCGCGAGGCCTCGCGGGGTTGGAACAGGCGACGGATGCCCGTTACGCGCGCACGCTGCGCCTGCCACACGGACCCGCGACGATGGAACTGACCCTGTCGGGAACGGCGGCCGCACCAGCCGTCGCCTGCCGCGCCCGACTGGCCAGCCTCGCCGACCTCGCGCCGCTCGTCAGCCGGGTGCGGCGCCTGCTCGACCTGGACGCGGACTCCCGGGCGATCGACCTGGCGCTCGGGCGGGACCCGCAACTCGTGGCCGGAATCGCGGCCACCCCTGGCATGCGCGTGCCGGGCAGCGTGGACCCCGAGGAGACCCTGTTCCGCGCGCTCATCGGCCAGCAGGTCTCGGTGGCCTCCGCCCGAACGGCACTCACCCGGCTGGCCGCTGCGCTCGGCGACGACGTGTACCCGGGTGCAGGGGACAGCGGCAGCGACACCACCACCGGCACCAGCGCCACCAGCGCCACCACCGGCACCAGCCAAAGCCCCTTCATCCACGACCCCACCGCCGCTCCCCTGACCCGGCTGTTTCCCACCGCCCAGCGGATCGTGACCGAGGGCCGCGGCGTGCTGCGCGGCCCGGCCGCGCGCATCGACGCGATCATCGGCGTGGCGGAGGCGCTCTGCTCCGGCGATCTGGTGCTCTCCTACGGGCAGACCCGGGAGGATCTTGAGTCCCGTCTGACCGCCCTGGCCGGGATCGGACCGTGGACGGCCGGATACGTGGCCCTGCGCGTGCTGGGCAGCCCGGACATCCTGCTGACCAGCGACCTGGCCCTGTTGCAGGGCGCCGAGCGGCTCGGCCTGCCCGCGGAGGCCCGGCAACTCGCCCGCCACGGCGCCGCCTGGGCGCCGTGGCGCAGCTACGCCGGCATGCACCTGTGGCGCGCGGCAGGCGCCGCGGCTACCCCGCGCACCGCGACCCCTCCCGGGCCAGATAGCCTGAACAGGTGAAATTCGCCCACCTGAGAGTTGAAGGTCAATCCACTCCGCGGCTCGCCGCCGTCTTCGACGACGCAGCGTTGTTCCTCGACGAGATCATGGACGACGCCCCCCGCGATCTGCAGGACCTGATCGAGAAGGACTCTGACGAGTACGACCGGGTGCGCGCCCTGAGCCAGAACGCCGCCGCGCAGGGAGCAACGCTCACCCCGCTGGGCGAGCTGCGCTACTCGTCGGCCGTGCTGCGTCCGCCTCAGATCATCGCGATCGGCGCCAACTACGCCGCCCACTCCTCCGAGCTCGAACTGCGCGTCGAAACGGCCGCGACCGTGTTCTCGCTCTGGCCCAACTCGCTCACCGGGCACGAGTCCACGATCACCTGGCCGACCGATCTGACCAGCCAGGTCGACTACGAGGCCGAGCTCGGCGTGATCATCGGCACGGCCGCACACCACGTGTCGGTGGCGGACGCTCTCGACCATGTCTTCGGCTACACGGTCGTCAACGACATCACGGCGCGCGACCTGCAATTCTCCGAGGCGCAGTGGTCGCGCTGCAAGTCCTTCGACGGTTTCACGCCCACCGGGCCGGTCGTCATCACGGCAGACCAGATCGCCGACCCGCAGGACCTGTGGCTGACCACCCACGTCGACGGCCGCATCCTGCAGGATGCCTCGAGCGGCGACATGGTGCGCTCGGTCGCCGAGATCATCTCCTACCTCTCCAAAACCTCGACCCTGCTGCCGGGCACGCTCATCTCCACCGGCAGCCCGGGCGGCGCCGGCTACAGCCGCAAACCTCCGGTGTTCCTGCGCGACGGCTCGACGGTCACGATCACCATCGACAAGATCGGGTTCCTCACCACGCATTGCCGCGCGATCTGACCGTGACCGCCAGATGGCGGATCAACGCGACAGCTCGCTGCGGGCGGGAAAGGAGGCAGCGATGATGACGATCTCGGTCGTGATCCCCTGCTACAACGACGCCGCCCTTCTCCGACTCCGTGCCGCCGGCCGACTGGCTGGCGCGGATCGAGTCCGCGCTGGCGGAGTCCCCCGGGAGCGACATGGTCACCGGCCCCGGCGATTTCTACGGCTGCAACACCCTCGTGGCCTGGTTGGGCGGGACCTTCTACATCGGCGGATATTTCTTCTGGATGCCGTTCTGGCTGGGGCACCGCCCGGTCTTCGGCTCGAATTTCGCCATGCGCCGGGCGGTCTGGCTGGAGGCCCGCCTCCGGGTGCACCGCGACCGCGACGACATCCACGACGACCTCGACCTCAGTATGAACCTGAGCCCCGCGGTGCGCGTGCGCTACGACCCGACCCTGCGGGTAGCCATCTCCGGCCGGCCCTTCGATTCCTGGAGCGCCATCGCCCGCCGGGCGCGGTGGGGCGGGCGCACCCTGCTGCAGGGCTGGCCGGAGAATAACCCGTGGCACCGGCATGCCGCCCGGTACGCGGTGCGGTGCCACCGGGCCGGGCGTCCCACGATCGGGCACTGACCTGTTTCGCGGGGGCATCGGATCAGCCCGCCGGCCTCCGGTTCAGCCTGCTACCAGCCGGATCAGCCTGCCGATTCGGCCCGCCTCATCAGCCAGCCGCCCGGTAAAGCGCGGCGAGGGCCAGCTCGGCGACGATCCCGGCGATCGAGTAGCCGAGCACGTGCACCGGGGTGGACCCTGCGTCGGGGAACGCGATCAGGTCGGCCACGAACAGGGCGTAGTCCCAGGGCTCGGTGCCGCCGGGCCCGGCCGCGCACGCCTGGTAGTGCCCGGCCAGGTCGTGGCTCTGCACGAAGTAGCCGGCGTCGGCCAGCAGCGGGGCCAACAGCACGAAGTCTTCCCTGGAGCCGGTCGCGCCGGGCAGCAGCACGATTCTCGGAGCGGCCGGGTCGCCCAGCTCGAAGGCGGTGAGGTTCCCGCTCGGCGCCGGGAACCAGAAGGCGCGGCTGCCTGCGGGCAGCACCGTCCAGTCCCGGTCGGGGAGGGTGTGGTCGCGCGGCACCATCACATCGGCCGGGTTCCCTGCCGGCCGAGCGGCCGGCGCGGAACCCGGTCGGCCGCGGGAACGCCGCTCCCAGACGCACATGGCGTCACAGTAGCGCTCCCGCCCCGCAGCCCGAACGAATTCGACGGAGATTTTGCCGAAAACGGACCTCACCACGTCGAAATGGCCGTTTTCCTCGAGAATCTCCGTCGAATTGGTTCAACACCGGCAGGTCGCTCCGCCTGTGCTGAACAGCGTCCACGCGGGTGCGTCAGCTCTGACCCGCGGAGGGCGACCCAACCAATCGATCGAAACTCGTTCGGCTACGGCGCGCGCTGGTCGTCCCGGCCATCGAGAGCGAGCAGTTGCTCCTCCACGGCGCCGCCGTAGCCTTCCTTCTGCGGGTCGCCGTGCAGGCCGCCGGACACCGCGTATTCTTCCTCCGGGGAGAGCACGAGGCGCTTGCGCCCGTAGAGCGCGAAGATCAGCAGCATGACCACGTAGACCACGGCGATGGCCGCGATGGCCGGGCGGGCCGGCTCGTTGATGAAGAACCCGAAGAAGATCGCCAGCGAGAGGATGCCCGCGATCACCGCCCCGGGTACGCCCCACGGGCTGCGGTAGGGCCGGTTCGCATTCGGGTACTTTCGACGCAACACGACGAACGAGATCATCTGCAGGATGTAGGCGATCACGGCTCCCCAAACGGCGATGTTGAGCACGATCGCCCCGGCCACGCCGCCGGCGCCGCCGAGCGAGTCGACGAGGATCAGGGCCACGAAGCCGATCAGGGCCCCCACGAGCAGCGCCACCGCCGGAGTCTGGCGGCGGCCGGTCAGGGAGAGGAATTTCGGGTAATAGCCAGCCCGCGACAGGGAGTACATGTTGCGCCCGTACGCGAACATGATGCCCTGCAGGGAGGCCAGCAGTCCGACCAGGGCGAACAGGGCCAGCACAGCGGCCGCCTCGTCGCCGACCATCGCCCGAAAACCGTCGAGCAGTGGCTCCCCGGCGGTGGCGATGTTCGAGGCCCCGACTATCCCGGTGTTGAGCACCAGCACCAGGAGCCCGGTCACGATCAGGGTCGTGCGGGCGATCAGACCGGCTCGCGGGATGTCCCGCACCGGGTCGTGGGATTCCTCCGCAGCCAGCGGCAGCTCCTCAATTCCGAGGAAGAACCACATGGCGTAGGGCAGGGCGAACAGGATCGGCACCACGCCGAAGGGCAGGAACTCGGACTGGCCGGCCTCCGGGGCGATATCGAAGAGGTTGTCCACACTGAAGAGCCCGGAGAAGGCCGCCATTGCCGAGAACACCAGCAGGATGCCGATGGAGATGATCGAGACCACGATCGCGAATTTGAACGAGATCGCGGCGCCAGCCGAGTTCAGGCCGATGAATACGGCGTAGAGGATGGCCCACCACGCCCAGGCGGGCAGTGAGACTCCGAGCAGCTCACTCGTGATGCCGTCGGCGTAGGACGCCGAGAAGTACACGATCACCGCGGTGGTCGCGACATACTCGATGGTCTCGGCCAGGCCGGTGACGAAACCGCCCCAGGGCCCGAGCGCCGCCCGGGCGAAGGAATAGGCGCCGCCCGTGTGCGGCATGGCCGACGCCATCTCCCCGATCGCGAAGATCATGCCGTAGTACATGACGATCAAGAGGGCGAAGGCGATCAGCATTCCGCCGAATCCGGCGAAATCGATGCCGAAGTTCCAGCCCGAGAAATCGCCGGAGATGACCGCGGCGACGGCGAGTCCCCACAGCCCCCAGATCCCGGCGCTGCGGCGGAGCTTGCGTTTCTCGAAGTACCCTGCCTCTGCCGTCGTGTAGGTCACGCCCGAGACGTTCAAGGTGTCTTTGGACATCCTGGATTCCTTTGCGCTCTGGTTGCGCACCTCAGCGATCGAGCGGCAACTCCGGGAGTTTACGTTGGCATGACTATAGGGCTCCAATGGTGGCTTGTACATACCTTTAGGTGCCCGATTCCTGAGTCGAGCGGAACAAAAATTGGCCGTTACGCCGCGCTCGATCTGTGGTCTAATGGTCGAATGTTCACCCTTTGACCGGCTCGATGAGGAGAAGTTGATGACACCCCGCTCCGGAAATCTCTCGCTTGAAGACCTCACCTCCCTGGTTCGCGGCGGCGACATCGACACGGTCGTCGTCGCATTCACCGATATGCAGGGGCGGCTGGTGGGCAAGCGGGTTTCCGCGCGGCTCTTCCTGGAAGACGTGGCCGGCCACGGCGCGGAGTGCTGCAACTATCTGCTGGCCGTCGACGTGGAGATGAACACGGTGGACGGCTATGAGATGTCGAGCTGGCGACGCGGCTACGGCGACATGGCCATGATCCCCGACCTCGCCACGCTGCGACGCGCGCCCTGGCTGCCCGGTGCCGCCCTCGTCACCGCGGACCTGCGGTGGCTCGACAAGTCACCCGTCGTGGCGTCGCCCCGCCAGATCCTGAAAACCCAGCTGGCCCGGCTGGCCGACCGCGGGCTGGTGCCCTATGTCGGCACCGAGCTGGAGTTCATCGTCTTCGACGACGGCTACCGGGAGGCGTGGAAGAAGGGCTACCGCGACCTGACCCCCGCCAGCGATTACAACATCGACTATGCGTTGCTCGCATCCACCCGGATGGAACCGTTACTGCGGGACATCCGTAACGCCATGGACGGCGCCGGCATGTACTGCGAGGGCGTCAAGGGCGAGTGCAACCTGGGCCAGCAGGAGATCGCGTTCCGCTACACCGACGCCCTGGCCACCTGCGACAACCACTCCATCTACAAGAACGGCGCCAAGGAGATCGCGGATGCCCACGGCAAGAGCCTGACCTTCATGGCCAAGTTCAACGAGCGGGAGGGCAACAGCTGCCACATCCACATCAGCCTGCGCGGCACCGACGGATCCGCGGTCTTCGCCGACAAGGATGCCGATCACGGCATGTCGACGCTGTTCCGTCACTTCCTCGCCGGCCAGCTCGCGGTGATGCGCGAGCTGACCCTGTTCTCGGCGCCGAACATCAACTCCTACAAGCGCTATGTCAGCGGCAGCTTCGCGCCGACAGCGATCGCGTGGGGGCTCGATAACCGCACGTGCGCCCTGCGCGTGGTGGGGGCCGGCCACGGCCTGCGGGTGGAGAACCGAGTGCCCGGCGGCGACGTGAACCAGTACCTGGCCGTGGCCGCGCTGATCGCGGCCGGCCTCTACGGCATCGAGAACGAACTCGAACTGGACGATGTCTTCGTCGGCAACGCCTACGAGAGCGTCGCCGAGCGGGTGCCGGCCTCGCTGCGGGAGGCCACCGCGCTGTTCGCGACATCCACGGTCGCCCGGGAGGCGTTCGGCGACGAGGTCGTCGATCACTACCTCAACAACGCGCGGATCGAGCTGGAAGCCTATGACGCGGCGGTGACCGACTGGGAGCGGGTGCGCGGCTTTGAGCGCCTCTGACCCCGGCACCTCGCCGCGCCCCGGAGCCGACCCGCGCCCCGTGATCGGCCTGACCACCTATCTCGAGCAGTCCCAGACCGGTGTCTGGGACGTGCCGGCCGCCTTCCTGCCCCAGGCCTATTTCGACTCGGTCATCCGCGCGGGCGGCATCGCCGTGCTGCTGCCGCCGCAGCCCGTGGACGCGGCCATTGCCGACCGGGTGCTCGACGGCCTCGACGGCCTGGTCATCACCGGCGGCAAGGACGTCGATCCGGCGCGTTACGGTCAGGCCGCCCACACGAAAACCGACGAGCCGCGGCGGGACCGTGACGCCTGGGAGCATGAGCTGATCCACCGGGCCATCGACCGGGAGCTGCCGCTGCTCGGCATCTGCCGCGGCGCCCAGATGCTCAACATCGCACAGGGCGGCACCCTGCACCAGCACCTGCCCGACGTCGTGGGCCACGGCGGCTACCAGGCCGGCGGTGGCGTCTTCAACATCGTGGACGTGCACGTGGAACCCGAGTCGCGGCTGCACGGGCTGCTCGACGCCCTGGACGTGCCGCTTCCCGTTCCCGTCTACCACCACCAGTCCATCGACCGGATCGGCGCCGGCCTCACCGTGTCCGCACGCACTCACGACGGGGTCGTGCAGGCCGTGGAACTCACCGACGTCCCGTTCGGGCTGGCCGTGCAGTGGCATCCGGAACAGCACGACGACCTACGCCTCTTCGCGGGCCTCGTCGACGCGGCCGCCCGCTACCGGGCGACCCATGAGCACGAGCACGAGCACGAGCACGACCACGACCAGGAAAGGGACACCCTGTGAGCAGCTACACCGTGATCAACCCGGCCGACGAGACCACAGTATCCGTAATCGAACACCTCGACACGGATGCGACCGATGAGGCCGTCTCCCGGGCGGTGGCCGCGCAGCGGCTCTGGTCCCGGGTGGCGCCGGCCGACAAGGCTGCCGTTCTGCGCCGCTTCGCTGAGGCCGTGGACGGGGACCGGGAGAACCTGGCCCGCATCGAGATGGCCAACTCGGGGCATCCGATCATGCAGGCGCGCTGGGAGGCCGGCCATGTGCGCGACGTGCTGACCTACTACTCGGCCGCCCCCGAGCGACTCTTCGGGCGGCAGATCCCGGTGTCCGGCGGTCTCGACGTGACCTTCCAGGAACCGCTGGGTGTGGTCGGCATCATCACCCCGTGGAACTTCCCGATGACGATCGCGGCCTGGGGTTTCGCTCCCGCCCTCGCGGCTGGCAACGCGGTGTTGTTGAAGCCGGCGGAGTGGACGCCGCTCTCCAGCATCCATCTGGGCGTACTCGCCCGGGAGGCCGGCCTGCCCGAGGGGCTGTTCCAGGTGCTGCCGGGCCGCGGATCGGTGGTCGGTGAACGGTTCGTGACGCACCCCCAAGTGCGGAAGGTCGTCTTCACCGGGTCGACGGATGTCGGCAAGCGGATCATGGCCGGCTGCGCCGCCCAGGTCAAACGGGTCACCCTGGAACTCGGCGGCAAGAGCGCCAACATCGTGTTCGCCGACTCCAACCTGGAGAAGGCCGCCGCCACCGCACCCTCCGGGGTGTTCGAGAACGCCGGCCAGGACTGCTGCGCCCGCAGCCGCATCCTGGTGGAGCGGAGCGTCTACGACCGGTTTCTCGAGCTGCTCGAGCCGGCCGTCGCCGGTGTGCGGGTGGGTGATCCCGCCGACGAGAGCACCGAGATGGGCCCGCTCGTCTCGGCCGCGCACCACGCCGCGGTCTCGGCCTATGTGCCGGAGGGCTCCCCCGTGGCCTTCCGGGGCAGCGCCCCGACCGGACCGGGTTTCTGGTTCCCGCCGACCGTGCTCACCCCGGACTCCCGCACGGACCGTTGCGTCACCGACGAGATCTTCGGACCCGTCGTCACCGTGCTGCCGTTCGACGGTGAGGACGACGCCGTGAACCTCGCCAATGACACCGACTACGGCCTCTCCGGATCGATCTGGACCCGCGACGTGGGCCGGGCGATCCGAGTGGCGCGGGCCGTGGAATCCGGCAATCTGTCTGTCAACTCGCACTCCTCCGTGCGCTACTCGACTCCGTTCGGCGGCTTCAAGCAGTCGGGCCTCGGCCGGGAACTGGGCCCGGACGCCCCGTTGTCGTTCACCGAGACCAAGAACGTCTTCATCGCCGTCGACTAGACGCCACACCCCCAGACGAACCCCAAGGAGCCAGCATGAGCACCCTCACCCCCATCGACCTCACCCAGCGGCTCGCGGGCCGGGTCGCCGTGATCACAGGCGGCGCCAGCGGCATCGGCCTGGCCACGGCGAAACGGTTCGCCGCGGAAGGAGCAACGGTCGTGATCGGCGACCTCGACGAGGCGGCGGGGCTCGCGGCGGCCGACCAGCTCGACTGCCTCTTCGTCAAGGTGGATGTCACCGACGAGGACGAGGTCAACAACCTCTTCGACACCGCCTATCTCACCTACGGCTCCGTCGACATCGCGTTCAACAATGCCGGGATCTCCCCGCCCGACGACGACTCGATCGAGACGACCGAGCTGCCGGCCTGGCAACGGGTGCAGGACGTCAACCTGAAGTCGGTGTACCTGTGCTGCCGGTCCGCCCTGCGCTACATGGTGAAGCAGGGCCGCGGGTCGATCATCAACACGGCCTCGTTCGTGGCCGTGCTCGGCTCCGCGACCAGTCAGATCTCCTACACCGCCTCGAAGGGCGGCGTGCTCGCGCTCAGCCGCGAGCTGGGCGTGCAGTTCGCGCGCCAGGGCATCCGGGTCAACGCCCTTTGCCCCGGCCCGGTGAACACCCCGCTACTGCAAGAGCTATTCGCAAAGGACCCGGAGCGCGCGGCCCGGCGGCTGGTGCACATCCCAGTCGGCCGGTTCGCGGAACCCGAGGAGCTCGCGGCCGCGGTCGCGTTCCTGGCCAGCGATGACTCCTCGTTCATCACGGGCTCCACGTTCCTGGTCGACGGCGGCATCAGCTCGGCCTACGTGACGCCGATGTAGCGGTGCGGGAGGGTGCGGAAACCGTGATGGACTGGAAGTTCGACCAGGAGCCAGGACCAGAACAGTGATCGACGACGAACAGCCCGGGCTCGACAGTGGCCTGCTGCTGCGCCCCGTGCACAGTGGCAACGCCTTCGAGGAGACCGTGCAGCGGCTGCTGCAGACCGTGCGGCTGGGACTCGTCGCGCCCGGCGAACGACTGCCGGCCGAACGCGAACTCTCCGCCATGCTCGCCGTGAGTCGGGGCACGCTGCGGGATGCGATCGCATCCCTGGCCGAGGCCGGCTATCTGGTCTCCCGACGCGGCCGCTACGGCGGCACCTTCGTCAACGATTCGTTGCCCCAGCAGACGCCCGGCCGAGGCCACGAGCGTGGACTGCCGGCGCGCCGGGACATCTCCGTGGCCGAGATCGAGGACGCGCTCGCGCTCCGGGAAATCTTGGAGGAGGGCGCCGCCCGGCATGCCGCCGCGCGCACCCTGTCGCCCGGCGAACGGGAAGTGCTGTGGAACAGCCTGGCCGACTCGATCGGCGCCACCGGCGAGGACTACCGCCGGCTCGACTCCAGGCTGCACCTCACCATCGGCGAGCTGGCCGGCTCACCGTCGCTCGTGCCGCTGCTGGCCGAAGTGCGGATGCGGATCAACGAACTGCTCGACAACATCCCGTCACTCGGCCCGAACATCGCACACTCGGACCGGCAGCACGAGCAGATCGTGACCGCGATCCTGACCGGTCGGCCCGACGCCGCCGCGCATGCGATGGCCGAGCACCTGGCCGGCACCGCCCTGCTACTGCGCGGCTTCCTGGAGTAGCGCGAGGCCGCGCCGGGCCAGATCGAGGTCAGATCAAGAACGCGAACGGCAGCGCCAGCAGGCCGAGGGCCAGCGCCAGCAGCACGAGCAGGAGCGAGCCGGCCAGCAGCACCGCGTTGAGCACGATGCCCCAGATCGCCAGGGTGCGCGCCTGCGGTTCCCGGCCGAGGGCGAGGATGCCGACGACCAGGCCGGCAATGGGCACGAGGAAGGTCCAGCCGGCGACGATCGACACGAGGCCGAGCACGAGGCTCGACACGGCCAGGGTGCTGCTCCGCGGGGGTACGGGCTCGGCAGTGTAGACCGTGGCCTGGTCGGGAGCGATGGTTGACATGGGTGGTTCTCCGTTTCGATGGGGAGCGACGGATGCCGCTCTCCCAACGACACTACGGAGCATCCGTTCTGGCACCCATGGGGTTAGCCCCCGAATCGGGCCGGGGGCGGCCACGCGGTCACGCGCCGAACAGAACCTCGATCGGGCCGCGCACGAAGAAGACCAGGAAGCCGGCCGCGACCACCCAGAGCAACGGGCTGATCTCGCGCGCCTTCCCCGAGAACGAACGCACCAGCACCCAGGTGATGAAGCCGGCCCCGATTCCGTTGGCGATCGAGTAGGTCAGCGGCATCACGATGATCGTGAGGAACACCGGTAGCACGATGGAGAATTCCGTGAAGTCGATGAACCGGATCTGGGACACCATCATCGCGCCGACGATCACGAGGGCGGCCGCGGCCACCTCGAGCGGCACGATCTGGGTGAGCGGGGTGAAGAACATGGCCGCGAGGAACAGCAGTCCCGTGACGATGTTGGCCAGTCCCGTGCGAGCACCCTCGCCGATGCCGGCACCGGACTCGATGAACACCGTGTTCGACGAGGCAGAGGTGGCCCCGCCGACGACGGCGCCGACGCCCTCGACGATCAGGGCGGATTTCAGGCGCGGGAAGTTGCCCTTCTCGTCGGCCACATCGGCCTCGCTGGCAAGGCCGGTCATGGTGCCCATGGCGTCGAAGAAGTTCGTGAAGACGAGCGTGAAAACGAGCATCGACGCGGCCAGCATGCCGATCCGGTCGAAGGCGCCGAAGCTGACCTGTCCGACGAGGCTCAGGTCGGGCAGCGAAACGATGGAACTCGGCAGTACCGGCGCGTTCAGGTTCCAACCGTCGGGGTTCTGCCCGAACGACGGCCCGACCTTGAAAATCGCCTCGAGGACCACCGCGATCAGCGTGGTGGCGACGATTCCGATTAGGAGGGCCGCCTTCACCTTGCGGGCGACCAGGATGCCGAGAATGATCAGGCCGAGCACGAACACGGCGGTCGGCAGGCTCACGACGGAGCCGTTGTCGCCGAGCTGCACGGGCGGCGACGCGGCGCCGCTCGCGCGCACGAAGCCGGAGTCGACCAGGCCGATGAAGGCGATGAACAGGCCGATGCCGACCGTGATGGCGATCTTCAGCTGGCGCGGCACGGCGTTGAAAATGAGCTCGCGTAGGCCGGTGGAGGCGAGCAGCACGATGATGAGCCCGTTGATGACCACGAGGCCCATGGCCTCCGGCCAGGTCACCTGGCCGACGACGCTCACGGCCAGGAAGGAGTTGATGCCGAGGCCCGCGGCGAAACCGAATGGAAGCCGGGCGACGGCGCCGAACAGGATGGTCATGACGCCGGCGGTGAGGGCGGTGACCGCGGCAACCTGGCCGTTGGGCAGCCATCCGCCGGCCACGTCGACCGCGGCCTGGTCGGCGCTGAAGCCGCCGAGGATGAGCGGGTTGAGGATCACGATGTAGGCCATCGTGACGAACGTCACCAGACCGCCGCGGATTTCCCGGCCGTAGGTGGAACCGCGCCGGGTGATTTCGAAGTACCGATCGATGCGGGCCTTGACCCCCGGGTTCGTGCCCGCCGGAGTGTCCGGCTTTGGGGCAGGCGTGGATGACGTGTGGGTCTCTGTTTCAGAAATGGGGTGCTCCTGGTGTCCGACTCAGCTGATTCTCAGTTGCCCAGTTTACGGCCCCGGAGTGCGGGCCGATTCCGCGGGGCTGCGCGAGGATGGCCCGCGGAGGCAACCGGCCGGGCTGCCGGGCTGTGGCACGCCGGGCTCAGATGTGCGGCACGAAGGCGTCCCAGGCCCGGCGGCGGTCCCCGCGCGGGTCGGACTCGACACGGTCGACGGCGTCGATGACCAGGGTCAGGCGCTCGGCCTCGTCGTAGAGCGGCCAGGCCGCATCCGGCACCCCGGAGGCGGCGAAACTGAGCCACCAACGCTGCATCCGGGCACCGATCCGCTGGAAGTCGCGGCGACCGCCGAGCGCGGTCATGCCGCGGCCGAACCAGCCGTCGAGCCGGTCGAACAGCGGGAACAGCTCGAGGCCGTGCGTGGCGTCGAGCCCCATCAAACGCACCAGGCGCGGCGCGGCATCGAAGCGGTAGAAGCGCACCGGGGCATACCGGGAGTGCCGTTCGCCCACGCGCACGCTCGGGTACCAGAACGAAAAATCACCACCGAAATCGAGGGCGGGCCGCAGCGCGGGTATCCCGGGGTACTGCGCCCGCAGGCGCGTGCGAGCTTTCTTCTTGGTGTTCGCGAACACGGCGCGGATGCGCCCGGGCGTCGTGGCGAGGATGTCGATGCGCCCACTGAACAGCGAACCTTCTCGCGAGTTGGTGCCGATGATCAGCGGAATCCGGTGGGCGCGGCCGTCGCGGAAGGCGTCGAGAGGTCGTTCGGGCAGGAAGTCGCCGTCGATCACGGGCGAGAGCGGGATCGTCCCGGGGTACCGGTCCGGGGCGCGCCGGGTCAGGTCGCTCGTGGCCTCGGCCAGATGTGCCGGGTCGGCCTGCAGAAGCAGGGCAGCGGCATCCGTCGCCGTGTTGGTCGAGTTCGTCGGGTCGGCCTGCCCGGTGCGCCGGGCCAGGAGCCGCACAAAGTCCGCTGCCCACTCGGCGGTGACATCGGGAGCATAGACGGCGTTCGGCGGGGCGCTCTGCGCGATCGCGCGCTGGAAGAGTCCGGCGGCGGCCGGGACGGTCATCAGGGTGGTCACGGCGTTGGCTCCGGCCGATTCGCCGAAGAGGGTGACGGCATCCGGGTTGCCGCCGAACGCGCGAATGTTGCGCCGCACCCAGCCGAGCGCAGCCACCTGGTCGCGCAGCCCGAGGTTGCTCTCGAACGCATGCTCCGCGGTCGAGTAACGGCTGAAGTCGATGTAGCCAAGCGCCCCCAACCGGTAGTTGAGGCTGACATAGACGATGCCGCCGCGCCGCACGAGCCCCTCGCCCTGCCGGGGCACCTCCCGCGAGGACCCGACGCTGTAGGCGCCGCCGTGGATGAAGACCATGACGGGCCGCAGCATCCGCGGGTCGACCGGTTCGTCGGGAGCGGTCACGTTGAGGTTGAGGCAGTCCTCGCTTTGCGGGATCGTCGGTTTCGCGCCGATGAACTGGCCGCGGTGGCTCTGCGTGGCGACCGGGCCGAAGGAGCTTGCATCCCGTTCGCCCTGCCAAGGCGCGACCGGCTGCGGGGCGCGGAATCGGAGCTCGTCCACAGGGGCGGCCGCGTAGGGAATCCCGCGCCACTGGCGCACCCCGCGCACCCGGATTCCGTGCAGCAAGCCGGTCTCAATCCGCACCGAGAGTGGCTCTGCTTGGGCCGGCTGAACGGATGGTCTCACCGTCCGATCTTAATTGTTCACTACCATCGGGATTACGCACGACACGGAAACGAGAAACACATGGCTCTGCCCTGGACCCTGCACGGTGACGGAAAAACGGTCGGAGCCACGGATGTCGTCGGCCCCGGCGAGCGCCTGAACTGGCCGCTGACCATCGGGATCGGCACCCAGCACGTCATCGCCATGTTCGGTGCCACGTTCCTGGTACCGCTGCTCACGGGCTTCCCACCCAGCACGACGCTGCTCTTCTCGGGCATCGGCACCCTGCTTTTTCTGATCATCACGCGCAACAAGCTGCCCAGCTACCTCGGCTCCTCGTTCGCCTTCATCGCGCCGATCACCGCCGCGACCGCGAGCGCGGGCATGGGCAGCGCCCTGTTCGGCATCATCGTCGTCGGCCTACTCCTGGCCCTGATCGGCGTGATCGTGCAGCTCACCGGCACCGGCTGGATCGACGCATTGATGCCGCCCGTCGTCTCCGGGGCCATCGTCGCCCTGATCGGCCTCAACCTGGCGCCCGTCGCCAAGTCGAACTTCGAGCTGGCCCCGCTCACCGCGCTGATCACCCTGCTCGCCGTGATCCTCTCGACCGTGGTGTTCCGCGGCATCCTGGGCCGGCTGTCCATCTTCATCGGCGTGATCGTGGGCTATGTGGCCGCCGTGGTGGCCGGCGAGGTCGACTTCAGCGGGGTGGGCGAGGCTGCCTGGATCGGCCTGCCCCAGTTCACCGCGGCGATGAACCCGTTCGCGGATCCGTCCGCCGCCCTCGGCGTGCTGCCGGCGTTCCTGCCGGTCGTGCTCGTGCTGGTGGCCGAGAACGTTGGCCACATCAAGGGCGTTGCCCAGATGACGAATGTGAAGGTGAACCGCTTCACGGGTCGCGCCCTGATGGCCGACGGCCTGGCCACGATGCTCGCCGGCTTCAGCGGCGGATCGGGCACCACCACCTATGGCGAGAACATCGGCGTCATGGCGGCCACCCGCATCTACTCCACGGCCGCCTACTGGGTCGCGGGCATCACCGCGGTGCTGCTCGGACTCTCCCCCAAGATCGGTGCGGTCATCAACACGATCCCGGCGGGGGTGCTCGGCGGCGTCACCACGGCCCTCTACGGCCTGATCGGCATCATCGGCGTGAAGATCTGGCTCGACAACAAGGTCGACTTCAGCAAGCCGGTCAACCAGTTCACCGCGGCCACCGCGCTGATCATCGGCATCGCCGACTACACCTTCTCGGCCGGCACCCTCAGCTTCAACGGCATCGCGCTCGGCACGGTCGCCGCCATCGTGATCTACCACCTGATGACGTGGGTGGCCCGGGTGCGCGGCACCGCACGGTAGCATCCGCGGCCCTCCGCAGCGTCGCAGGTAGTGGCTCGCGGCGCACGTTCTGGCTCGCGGCGCACGTTCTACCGTGCGCCCAGCTCCACAGGGTGCGCCGCCAGCCTGACGGACCAGGTCTCGCAGGCATCCGGCGTTGCGCGCGTGCAGCGCCGTGCCGCTCGTGGCGTGCCACCAGCGCAGCGGCGCGGCTACCGCGCGGCGACCGAGAACGCACGTTACGGCACGGAACGCTGCGAGGGAAGCGCAACAGGGACGCTGCGGGTCAGCGGTGCAGGGCCGGCACAATCAGGTAGACACCGTAGAGCACGGCCGCGCTGCAGAGCACGAAACAGGCGTAGGCGCCCATCAGGGCGACCTGCTTCTGCAGGGGGCTCAGTGGGCCGGCGGCGGCCTTGCGCGCGCGCTTGGCCTCCTTGGCCGCACGCTTGGGGGTGAGCACGGTGATGGCTCCCGTGAATTCGGCCGGTTCGACCACGGGAACGCGGCCGGCGGTGGTGAGCAGCCGCAGCCCGAGCGAATACAGGCTCACCACGACCACGGACGAGAGGAGCGAAGCGACCGCGACGACGAGGAACGCAGACCAATCGATCACAGCGCGACCTGCTTCCGATCCTTGCGAGAGGCCGTGCGGGAGGCCTTGCGGGGGGTCTTCCGGATCTTCACGACCCGCCCGGCGTCGTCGATGTCGTGCAGGTTGTCGTGCGTGACCCGGCTCTGGCGGGACCGGCGAAACAGCACGGCGACAACGAGGGAACCGATCACCAGGTCGAGCACGATGCCCATCGGTCCGATCAGGGCGAGTCCGGCCGCGAAGGCACCCATGATGGCCGCCGCCGGCAGGGTGAGCACCCAGCCGAGCGCGATCTGGCCGGCCATGCCCCAGCGCACGGTCGAGCCGCGGCGGCCCAGGCCCGAGCCGATCACCGACCCGGACGCGACCTGCGTGGTGGAGAGCGCGAAGCCGAGTTGGCTGGACGCGAGGATGGTGGCCGCGGTGCTGGTCTCCGCAGCGAAGCCCTGGGCCGGCTTGATGTCGGTGAGGCCGCGACCCATGGTCCGGATGATTCGCCAGCCGCCGGTGTACGTGCCGATCGCGATCGCGATCGCGCAGGTGGTGATGACCCACAGCTGCGGGCCGGTGCCCACGTTTTGCATCCCGCCGGCGATCAGGGTGAGGGTGATGACGCCCATGGTCTTCTGGGCGTCATTGGTGCCGTGTGCGAGGGCAACGAGCGACGAGGAGATGATCTGCGCGTAGCGGAAGCCGCCCCGGCCATCCGCCTTGCCGGAATCCCGCCGGGTGATGAAGTAGGCGAGCCTGGTGGCGAGGTAGGCGACGATGCCCACCGTGATCGGGGCGATCAGTGCCGGCAGGATGACCTTGGCCAGCACGACGTCGTAGGCGACCGCCTGCGAGCCGACGCCGATGATCGTCGCGCCGATGAGTCCGCCGAACAGGGCGTGGCTCGAGCTGGACGGCAGGCCACGCAGCCAGGTGATGAGGTTCCAGACGATGGCGCCGATCAGCCCCGCGAAGATGATCTCGGGAGTGATCTGAACTCCGGCGTCATCCTTGTTGATGATGCCGCCGGAAATGGTCCTGGCGACCTCGGTGGAGAGGAAAGCCCCGACCAGGTTCAGAATGGCGGCGAGTCCCACCGCGACCTTCGGGCGCATGGCGCCGGTCGCGATGGGGGTTGCCATCGCGTTCGCGGTGTCGTGGAAGCCGTTGGTGAAGTCGAAAATCAGTGCGAGCGCAATCACAAGCGCAACGATCAGGGTGAAATCCACCGGCGTCTTCCTCTGGGTGTACGACAGCCGGGGTTATCTCAAGCTGCACCGCAGTGATAAGCCTGACACTCCCGGGGAAGCAGGTCAATTCAAACCGGGTCGACCACCGTGGCCAAGTCGGGGCCGAAGGTGTAGGTGGCCCGCACCGGAATGCCGGCGAGCACCCCCGGCAGCCAGTGCCGGGCGTCGTCCCACATCTCGTCCACCGGTAGCGCGGCCACGTCGAACCAGACCGGGTTCAGCTCGTCGGACTCTCGCGGGGTGCCGCTCCACTGCGTGCAGACGAACACGCTCGATTCCTGGCTCCAGATCTCCCGGTGCGGAAACAGGTAGGTCAGCAGACCCAACGGGGTCAGGGCGGATGCCGCCACGACCAGGCCGGACTCCTCCTCGATCTCCCGCACCATCGCCTCTACGGCCGACTCCCCCGGCTCGAGCTTGCCGCCCAGGCCGACGATGTTGCCCCGGCCCAGTCCTTTCTTCTTGCGGCCGAGTAGCACCTGCAGGTCCCCTGATGGAGAACGCCGGGTGAGGTAGCCCACGCAGACCTGAGGAAGAGACATGAACCAATGGTAACGAGGTACGGTCCGGCTCCCGTTCAGGCCGGTTTGTTAGGGTCCAGTTATGAACTTCGTGCCGGAATCCGGAACCATAACCATGTTCACGACGACCTGGTGCGGCTATTGCACCCGCCTGAAGACCCAGCTGGTCAAGGCCGGCATCGCCTACACCGAGATCAACGTGGAGGAGGTCGACGGCACGTCCGAGCTGGTGATGAGCCTGAACAACGGCAACCGCACGGTTCCGACAGTCCTCTTTCCGGACGGCTCCAGCGCGACGAACCCGTCGCTGGCGCAGGTTCAGGCCAAACTCGCCTGAGTCGGTCCCGGAACGAACGAAGGGGTCCCGGTTGAACCTCCGCCAATCGACGGAAATCGATCCGGATCCCCTCAGCGCCTCGTGCGGGTTTAGCCGAACAGCACCGCGGCCTCGTCGTAGCGCGCCTGCGGCACGGTCTTCAGACCGATGGTCGCTTCCGCGATGCTGACGATTTCCATGTCGGTGCCACGAAGGGAAACCATGGAGCCCCACTGGCCGGCGTAGACGGCGTCGACGGCCGCCATGCCGAGGCGGGTGGCGAGCACCCGGTCATAGGCCGACGGAGCGCCGCCGCGCTGGGTGTGGCCGAGGACGGTGGCGCGGGATTCGATGCCCGTGCGCTCCTCGATCATCGGGGCGATCATCTCGCTGATGCCGCCGAGGCGGGGGCGGTTGAACGCGTCGAGGCCCTTGGTCGAGAGCGCCTCCTCCATGCCGGCGAGCTTGAAGCCCTCGGAGACGACGAGCACGGGTGCGCGGCCGCGGTCGCGCACGTGCATGACCCAGTCGCAGATCTGCTCGATGGTCTGGGGCTGCTCCGGGATCAGGATGGCGTGGGCGCCGCCGGCCATGCCGGAGTGCAGGGCGATCCAGCCCACGTGGCGGCCCATGACCTCGACGATCATGCAGCGGCCGTGGGATTCGGCCGTGGTGCGCAGTCGGTCGATGGCCTCGGTGGCGATCTCGACGGCGGTGTTGAAGCCGAATGAGTAATCGGTGGCTTCGAGGTCGTTGTCGATGGTCTTGGGAACGCCGACGATCTGGAGTCCGGCATCCGTCAGTCGGCGTGCCGCGGTGAGGGTGCCCTCGCCGCCGATGGCGATGATCGCGTCGATTCCTTCCGCGTCCATCGTCTTCTGAATGTTAATGGGGCCGCCGTTTTCACCCTCGAACGGGTTCGTGCGGGAGCTGCCGAGGATGGTGCCACCCTGACGGGAGAGACCGCGCACGCTGTGCCGGTCCAGAGTCATAAAGTCGCCCTCGACCAGGCCTTTCCAGCCGTTGCGAATGCCGACGAATTCGGCATCGAGGACGCGGATACCTTTAAGGACGGAACCGCGAATAACCGCGTTCAGGCCGGGGCAGTCTCCGCCGCTGGTGAGGATACCAATTTTCATTTGTCGTTGCTCCTTGTTGCACAAGTGATCAGATTGGCGCCCACACCGCCGCCACTCAATGATGGACCCCAAACGAGGCCCGGTTCAAATCCACGCCGGTGAGGGGCGCGTTCTACAACTCCCCGTCGAGAGCCAGGGTCAGCAGGTAGATCAGGGCGCTGGCCTGCGCGGAATCGGCGGACGAGATCTCGTCGACGGCGCCGTCCAGGGCGCGGGCCGCGAGGCCCTGCTTGCTGCCGATGAGTTCGGCGATGCGCGCATCAATGGTGTGGGCGGCGATGATCCGCCACGCGGTGACCGGCTCGTCCTGGCCGATGCGGTGCACCCGGTCGATGGCCTGTGTCTGCTCGGCGGCAGTCCAGCTGAGCTCGGCGAGCACGACGTTGGAGGCGGCCTGAAGGTTGACGCCGACTCCGGCGGCAGAGAGGGAACAGACCACCACGGCCACCCCCTGGTCATCGTTGAAGGAGTCGATGGCGGCCTGGCGGGCCAGTGCGCTTTGGTCGCCGCGCAGGGAAACCGTGCGCAGGCCGCGCTTGGCGAAGATGTCTTCGGCGGCATCCATCACGTCGATGTGCTTGGCGAAGAACACGACCTTGCCCACCGAGTGCGCCAGCTGCACGGCGTAGTCCGCCGCGAGGGCGGCCTTGGCCTGACCGATCTTGCGCACCATGGTGAAGACGTTCTCACCGGTCGTCTGCCCCTTCGACTCCTCGAGTTCGGCGTGGGCAACCGCGCGGATGAAGGCGGCCCGCTGCTCGCCGTCGAGGACGGGCGGCGTCTGGCCCGGATGGCGGGCGGCGACGAGGGAGTGGTACCGGGTGACCAGGCGGGCGGCGAGCTCCCGCTCGGCCTGGCGGATGGAGCGGCCGAGGTCGTCGTCCAGCTCGACCGGGATGTCGGCGATGCGCTTGGCCGGCAGGTCGGCGGCGACGTCGACCTTGCGGCGGCGCACGATGCCGAGGTCGATCACCGCGGCACGCGCGGCGCTGTAGAACCCGGAGTCGGCCGGGGTCAGCCCGATCGCTTCGAGCTTCTGCATGAGTCTGGGGGCCGGCTTGTCGCCGTCGAGCCAACCGAGGAACTGCCAGATCGCCCGGAAGTCGTCGACGTCGTTGATCAGCGGGGTTCCGGTCAGAGCCATCAGCAGCGGGTTGCCGCCGGGCGTGCGGCGCCGGATCTGCTCAGCCAGGGCCAGCACGTGCTTGGAGCGCTGCGACTGCAGGTTCTTGATGAAGTGCGCCTCGTCGACGACCATGCCCTTGAAGCCCAGGGTGCCCAGCCAGGTGCGGTGCCGGTCGAGCACGTCGTAGTTGACGATGACCACATCGGCGAAGGCGTCGAGCGTGTCGCCGTCGCCGTGGATGACGGTGGCCCGGCGGTTCGGCGTCCACAGTTCGACCTCGCGCACCCAGTTCATCTTGACGACGTTGGGAACGATGGCCAACAGCGGGTAGGCCCCACTGACGGATGCCGCGAGCAGGCTCTGCGCCGTCTTCCCGAGCCCCGGCTCGTCGGCGAGCAGGTAGCTGCGGTGGCCCAGGCGCGCGCTTTCGACGAACCGGGCCTGGTGGCGCATCAGCTCCATGCCGCGAGGCGAGAGCCGGTCGACGCGGGGTGCCTCGGGCAGGTCCATGCTGGCGGCCTGACCGCCGGAACCATACTCGAAGGATTTGAACAGCGGGCCGATGAGTTCCCAGTTGGCCAGGCGACGGCCGGAGACGACCGGCTGGGCCGTTGCGGCGCTGAAATCGGGCGCGAGGAACGGGTTGGCGAGCTGGCGGGCCTTGACCGACTGAGGGATGACCTGGTTGACCGGAATTTCCGGCTTGGCCTCGGCCTCGCGGGTGATGATCAGTTCGTCGGGGGTGAGTTCGGCACCGGACTCAAGCAGCCAGTCGCGGCGGAACCGCTGCGCGACCGTGGACACGCCGGCATCCGGTTCCAGCAGGGTGATCAGGCTGGTGTCGCGGGCCGCGGTCTTCGCCAGGATCTGGGCGATGCCGTCAAGGCGTTTCAGCAGTTCCGCGCGGTTCGCGTCGGTGAGGTCCTTGTCGCCCTTGACCCGGGCGCGTTCCTCGCGCATGAGCAGCGCGATGACCTGGTACTTGGTGCGGTTGGTCGGGCCCAGCTTGGCGCCGATCTGCGCCTTGGCCTCCACCTCGCGCACCTTGCGGGCGAGGATGGGAATGATGGGGGCGTCATCGTCGCGGGAACGAGGTCGCTGCCGAGCGCGACCTCCGGCGGCAACACGGTTGTTCGAACCGGCGGCCTGGTGGCGGGTGTAAGCCATTCTTCTCCAACTTCACAGCAGCACAGCAGACAAAGGCCGTGCTCGACGTGGTGCGGCATCCGTGGACACCGGTGCGATCGATACGTCGAAGCCTGAATCGAGCAACGTGCCAACCCTATTTGCGCCACCGGCATTTAGGATGCAGCGGCACGGTCAAGACGGTAATCGGGCTTTTTCGACGCGAATTCAGTCTACGCCCGCTGGTCAATCCCGATGCACCGGCACCTTGGTGACGACCCCGACGAGGATGAAGACCAGCGCGGCGATGAACTGGGCGGACACCCAGCCCCGGCCGGACAGGTCGATGACCACGATCGGGTTCCAGAGCACCGCGATCGGAACGAGACCGATCAGCCACAGCCAGGCCTTCGCCTGGATGGCGAAGACGCAGAGGATCATCGCAAGGATGCTGACCGCGTACCGGATGATGATGAAGCTTTCGGAGTCCAGCAGCGCTAGCCCGCCGAGCAGGATGACCGCCCCGAGCAGACCGGGGGCCAGAGCGGAACGTGTGACTGTGGGTTCGACCGGGGTGCCCATCAGACGCCTCCTCCTCCGCCGCCGCCTCCACCGCCGACCGAGCCACCTCCACCCGAACCGGAACTGGAGGAACTCGACGCGCTTCCCGACCAGGAGGCCGAGGTGGATCTCGTAAACGAGCTCAACCCGGCGGCGAACCAGACCGGGTTGAACGGAGCGGACTCAGCGTACCAGTCCGGCTGCGCGTCACTCCGGGCGTAGTAGTCACCGAGAACCTGGGCCCACTCCTTCTCCTGACCGAACAGCACCGCGAACGGCAGCAGGTGCTCATAGAGCTTCAGCACCTGCCCCGGCTGCCCCGGATCGGGCAGGCCGAGAACGGATGCCGGGTCCGGCCGGTAGGGCGACCTCAGCACTCCCTCGGGGCTCTGCAGCACTCGCAGCCGGTCGGCCTCGGCTATATCGATGTATAGCTTCACGCCGGCCAGGTAATCGCGCAGCTCGGCGCCGGCAGCGGTGAGTGGGCGCACACTCGCGGACACGACGAGGGTCGTGACCGAGGTGGCGATGCCGAGCACCAGTACGAGCACCGGCCAGCCCCAGCCGACCTCCGTGACGAACGCCCCGACGCAGCCGGCCAGAGTCAGAATGCCGGTGAGCACAGCGCCGACGAGCAGCCAACGGCGCAGCCGGCCACCCTTCCTCTCCCGCAGCCCGTCGGCCAGCACCTGCTCGGTGACCGCCTGGAGCTGCTTGGCCAGCCCGGCGCCCAGCTTGGTGTCCTTCGTCTTGAGGTCGCGGCTCGTGCCCGCGTGCAGCCCCGGGAACAGCAGCCGGAGCACCGCCTGCTCGGCCGGGTCGAGGTCTCTGGTGTGCAGCAGCTCGAGCAGGTAGTGCTTTGTGCCCTCCCCCTCCAGGACCCGCACATTGCCACGCACAGCGAAGCTGAGCAACTGGGCGGTCATGGCCTTGGCGCTCGTGCGCATCACGTTTCCCGCCACGAGCAGGTTGACGCCCTGCGGCCGCAGGTACTCGGCGACGACGGTCGGCCGACCCGGTGCGTTCCGCCAGCGGGTGGCCCGGGAGGCGACGGCGAGACCGGCGCCGAGCAGGCCGATCAGGGCCGCTGCGAGGCCGATACCCGGGAACGGGTTCGCCGTGAACGACTGGTCGCGGGGCACGAAGGTGCCGGGCGCGAACCCGACGGACAGAGTGAGCCCCTCGGCCGGGCCGAGTGCCCCGGCGGTGACGTCGATCGTGACGGCCTCGCCCGCGGCATCCGTCGTCAGCGAGGCGCAGGGTTCCGACGAATCGCCGGTGCCCTGATAGCAGGCGGCATCCCCGGTGAGCCGGGGCGCAACCACCGGGTCGACGGTGAGGGTGGCGGACACATCGCCGAACGGCTGGGCCCAGCCGATGCCGTTGACCTCACGGTAGAACTCCTGGATCGAGGCATCCTCCGGGTCGAGCGTGACGTCGACCTGTTCGCAGGTGATGACATAGGTCTGCGCGCCATGCACGAAGACATCGGTGGCGATCGTCACCGCCAGGAACTGGTCTCCGCCGTCTTCGCTGGTGGTTTCGGTCTCGACGTCGCGCTGCCGCCCGTTCTCGTCGGTGACGCTGACCAGTTCCAGGTCGGTCGGATGTCCGTCGTAGTGGGTGGGGATGGCACGCAGGATGCCCCGGTTCTGGTCGGTCTCCGGAAACCGGGCCACGATCGTCTCGGTAGTGGTGAGGCGCGAGTGCCCGTCGCCGGTGAGCAACAGCCGGAAGTCCGAGTGCCACGAGTCGAAGGTGAAGTCCTCGACGCCCGCCGACACTGCGGACGGCCCCCGCACCGGGCCGGCTACCGCGAGGCCGGGGGCGGACAGGCCGAGCAGCGCGCATGCTCCGTGTGTGGCTGTGAGCAAGAGGATGAGCGCACGACGCATGCCTTCACTCCACGGATAGCCGAACCGCCGGCGCGGCTACCGGACGGTGTTCGAGCGCAGGCTGTTGAGCACCACGAACAGGCTGGAGAACGCCATCGCTGCGGCGGAGATCAACGGGTTGATCAGGTCGAACACGGCCAGCGGCAGCGCCGCCCGGCCGTAGCAGAAGGTGCAGAACAGGGTACCCCTGATCACGCGCAGGGTGCGTCGGGACAGCCGGATGACGTCGGGCCTGGTGCCAGGTGGCCGCACACGATGGTGACGTCGCTGGCAGACGACAGAATACCCCTCCGGGGTATTTGGAATCGCGGTACTGTAGACCCATGATTGACGACATCAAACGGCGTGCCCTGCACCGTGCCCGCATCCTCGAGGGTCAGATGCGTGGTTTGGAGAAGATGATCGAGAACGAGGATTACTGCATCGACATCCTCACGCAGTCCCTGTCAATCCAGAAGTCGCTCGGCTCGCTCAACAAGCTCCTGGTGGACAATCACCTGCAAACCCACGTGACCGAGATGTTCGAGGCCGGGGGCGAGGCTCGGGGGACCGCCATCGCGGAGCTGCTCAAGGTCTTCGAACTCAACAACAACCGAGGCTGACGCCGGCGGCACCGCCGCGTTGACATCACCGGTGGAATCAATTAGCGTCTCTGAATGCTCCAAATCCGGGCATCGGTCGTTCCCCCGAGACGAATTGGTTTTCCCATTGACTTCAGAATCTGCATCCCTGCCGAACCTTTCCGGCCACACCGAACACCACGACATCACGAATCTGGTCGGCGAATACCGCCAGCGCCAGCTCAATCTCTTCCGTGAGCGCCAGCTGGAACTCGAGCCCGACGAGCAGATCTCTGCGCACCTTCCCACGCACTAGCCACTGCGCACGAGTCACTGCGCAGACTCGCCCCACATCAGATCTGCTGGATCGGCATCGCGTTGCTCGCAAGTCTTCCATAGTGCCTCGCCGTGACCGCACCGGCCCCTGAGTGAGTCCTCATCGCTTCGCGGCGTCGCGCGCACACGATCGGGTCCGAAGGCACCGCGTGCACGCGGGTCATCACCGGCGAGGCGGCGAGTGCCCCGGTCAAGGCCCGAGCCGCACAAGTCATGCGGCGCCTCCGGCGATCACCGTTTGGTATCCGGCAGATGGTGTGGCCAACTCAGGAGATCCGCTCGGGGCATGCCGGGCATCCGCGCTGGTTCCGCACTAGTCTGCGGCGGCTGGCGGACCCAGGCGGCGGATGTCCTGAGTTGGCCACACGCGCGGGCTCAGCCGGGCCTGACCGACGAAAGCGTCCGGGGCGCCAGAATCGCCGTCGACTCCGTTCCGGGCTGAGTGGCTGCAGGGCCTCGGACTCGGAAACCCGGGCGGTTGGAACGCGGATTCATACCGCGTCGCGGTCCCGGTCTTCACCGGTCAGGTCAGGGCCCGGTCAGGTCAGGGCCCGGTCAGGTCAGGTCAGGGCCCGGTCAGGGCGCGGTCAGGGCCCGGTCAGGTCAGGGCCCGGTCAGGTCAACCTCGGTGAACTCACCGCTCAGGCGGCGCGCTCGGCGACCGGCCGGCCCGATCCGGGGGCAGTCGGGGCAGTCGTGGCGTTCGCGTTCGTCACGGCCACCTCCACGGCAGCCTCCCCTACGGCGGCCGCCGTGATCCGGTTGGCCATGCCGGTGAAGATGACGCCGTGGAAGGGCAGGATCGCGAACCAGTACAGCCGACCGCCCAGTCCCCGCGGGAAGAAGACGGCGCGCTGACGGTACACGGAGCCGCCGCCCGGCGCCGGAACCGCCGTCATCTCCAGCCACGCCCGGCCGGGAACGCGCATCTCGGCACGGAGACGCAGGAACCGGCCGGTGTCGATGCGTTCGACCCGCCAGAAGTCCAGCACATCGCCCGTATGCAGGTGGTCGGGGTTACGACGGCCGCGGCGCAGGCCGACCCCGCCGACGAGCTTGTCCATCCAGCCGCGGATGGCCCAGGCCAGCGGGAATGAGTACCAGCCGTTGTCACCGCCGATGCTCTCGATCACGCGCCACAGGTCTTCCGGCTTCGCGGCGGTGTGCTTTTCCTTGAGGTCGGTGTAGACGAGGTGCCCGGCCCATTCGGGGTCGCTGGGCAGTGGGTTGCTCGACGCGCCCGCGATCGACGCGTTTCGCCAGCTGGTCTCGACGTCGCCGTCGCGCATGCGGCCGAGGGCCAGGCGCACGGCGGTGCGATACCCGGTGAGGCCCTCTTTCGGCTGGGGAATGTACTGGTCGATGTCGCGCTCGTGCACCACACAGTCGTTCTGCAGACTTGCGATGATCGGCACGGCCAGGCTGCGCGGGATGGGCGTGACCAAATTGACCCACTGCGATGCGAGCCAGGGCGTGAACACGGGCAGGGACGCGATGGGGCGCTGGCGAAGGCCGGCCTCGAGGGCGTACCCGTTCATCATCTGGCCGTAACGCAGCACGTCGGGGCCGCCGATGTCGAAGGTGCGGTTGACGTCGGCGGGAAGCTCCGCCGACGCGACGAGGTAGTAGAGCACGTCACGCACGGCGATCGGCTGGATCTTGTTGCGCACCCACTGCGGCGCCGGCATGTACGGCAAAACGTCGGTCAGGTGCCGGATCATCTCGAACGACGTGGAGCCGGACCCGATGACCACCCCGGCCTGGAGGGCTGCTGTCGGCACACCGGACTCCACCAGGATGCGGCCGACCTCTGCCCGGGAGCGCAGGTGCTGGGACAGCTCCTCGGTGTCCGGGTGCAGCCCGCCCAGGTAGACGATGCGGGAGACGCCGGCCGCGGCGGCGGCCGTAGCCACATTCGTGGCCGCGAGGCGTTCCGTGCTCTCAAAGTCGCCGCGGGTGCCCATCGAGTGCACCAGGTAGTAGAGCACATCGACCCCGGCGACGGCGGATCGCACACTGGCCAGGTCCCCGAGGTCGCCCTCGGCGACCTCCACCTGTTCGACCCACGGGACATCCTTCAGCTTCTGGGGTGTGCGCACGAGCACGCGCACGTCGTATCCGGCTTCCAGCAGCAGGGGAACGAGTCGGCCGCCGATATACCCGGTAGCGCCGGTCACAAGTACACGTCGTTGCGTCGTCATAGTGAAAGCCTAGGGGCGGATGCTGGACTGACGCCGAGGATCGGGCAAACGGCCGCGCCGTGCGGAGCTGTGGCTGTGGGCCAGGGCTGTGGATGACTCGCGCGGGCGCGCGCCGAGTGCGGCATCATCGCCGAATGACACTCCGACTCGATCCCCGGTATCCGGTCGTCTGGCGCTCGCCCGACATCATCCAGGTCGGCGTCGACCGCCCGTTGGTCGTGATCACCGCCCTGAGCCCGGGACTCGAGCGGGTGCTCGCGGCCCTGTTCGTGGGGGTGCCCCGCTCCGGAGCCCTGATGATCGGGCGGGAGGGCGGGGCCTCCGACGAGGCCATCCTGGCGCTGCTCCGCGCCCTGCGGCCGGCTCTTCTGGTCACCGCCGAGAATGTTCCGGGCCCGGCCCGGATGCCCGAACCGGTCGCCGTGGCACCGCCGCCCAGAATCTGCGTCGACGGGTGCGGGCTCACGGCGGACCTGATCCGCACCCTGATCGGCACCCTGGGTCTGACCCTGGCCAAGACCGACGACCCCGGCACCGGGCTGGCCGTGGTCCTGGGTCACTACGCCCTGGAACCGGAGCGGCACGGGCGCTGGCTGCGCCGGGACATCCCGCACCTGCCCGTGGTCTTCAGCGACAGCGAGGTGCGGATCGGACCCCTGGTCGAGCCGGGGGTCGGCCCCTGCCTGTACTGCCTGGAGCTGGCGCACATGGATTCCGACCCGTCGTGGGCCGCCCTGGCCTGCCAGCTGCTCAGCCGCCGGGCACCCACGGAGACCCCGCGGGCCGGCATCGATGTGGCCGCCCTCGTCGCCGGGATCGGCCACGACCGGCTGGTCCTCGGGCGGTCCACCCTCACGGAGACCGCGCTCGTCTTCGACGTGGCGTCCGGCACGCTCAAACGTCGTGGCTACCGGCCGCATGAGTCGTGCGGCTGCCGCACCGTTCCCGGGAACGTGACCGCGCTGCCCGGGGCCGGGCGCCCCGCCCGGGACTGACGGGACAGGTCCAGGTCAGACCCGGTCGCAGACCGGGGCCCAGATCAGGCTCGGGCGAGCCGGATGCCCCGCTCCAGCCCCACGAACAGGGTCAGGTCGAGCAGCGGCCGGGCTTCGGCCCAGCCGCCCTCGCCGTGCAGCAGGTAGTTGCCCTCCACCACCACGAGGCGCCGGCGTTCAGCCGGGCGACCAGCGCCTCCCCCACGGTCGACTTTCCCGATCCCGAGGCGCCGGCCAGGCCGACGAGGGTGCGCGAGCCGGCATCCGTCGCCTGCCGGGTGCGTTCGAGTTCGACCGCCCGGACGACCGCGACAACCTCGTCGAGTGTACGGAGCAGGGCCATCAGGTGCTCTCAGCCGACCGGGCGGTCGAGTCGGAGGCCGGGCGCGGAGTCGAAGACGAACCGGGCCCAGAGGCGGTAGCCGAGCGCGCTCGGGTGGAACTCGTCGCTGGCGAAGAAGCCCTCGACGTAGGGCGGCGGGGTCGGGATCGCGGCGACCCCGTCGAGACCCTCGACGGCCAGGCGGGCGCCGGTGTCGAGGCTCGCGGCGTGCCGCGCGAGGGTGGCGCGCAGGGGTTCGGGCAGCAGCGCGAAGCGGTCGAAGCGCGGCATCAGCGACACGAGCACGGCCGCCTGCGGCGCCGCGTCCCGCAGGGCGAGCACGATTCGGCGCACATCGTTCGTGAAGGCGTTTCGGGAGCGCAGCCCCAGCGCATCGTTCGCGCCGATGGTCAGCAGGGCCAGGTCGAAGGGCACGGCGGCGGCGTCCGTCAGGAAGCGCTCGCGCACGTCCCGGGCCGTGGCGCCGTTCTCACCGATCGCCCGCCAGGTGCTGCCGCGGCCCCAGCGCTCGGCCACCTCGTGGGCGATCCAGCCCGGCAGGGCCTCGCTTTGGGTCTCGGCGCCCACGCCGGCGGCGGTCGAGTCGCCGAGCACGAGGATGCGCAGCGGGTCGGGGCCGGGCCGGGAACCGGTCCACGGGAGGGCGGCGTCGGGCAGCCGGGGCGTGTCGCGGCGCAGCCGGCGTGCCTGCGTCACCAGCAACGGCGCGTAGGGCACCGCAGCCAGGCGGGTGAACGGAAAAGTGGGCACGCCCCGAGGCTACCCCGCGCCGGTCTCAGGAGCCGCGGGCGGCGGGCGCACGCACGCCTCGGGCGCCGATCTCGGACAGGAACCGGGAACGCTCTCTGGGGCCGCGCTGCTGGTGGCCCGCAGCAGACCAGCTCAGGGACAGCCGTTTGCGTGCCCGGGTGATGCCCACGTAGAGCAGCCGGCGTTCCTCGTCGATCTGCTCGAAGGTGCCTGCGTAGCTGATCGGCACGAGTCCCTCGGACAGACCGATCAGGAAGACGGCGTCCCATTCGAGGCCCTTCGCCGAGTGCAGCGTCGCCAGGGTCACCGCGGACACCGTGGGTTCGTGCTGGCCGGCCTGGCGCTCCATCAGCTCGTCGGTGAACTGGCGGAATGTGGTCTCCGGGGCTGCCTGGTCGACGAGGCCCATGATCGCGTTCAGCGACTCCCACCGGTCGCGCACCGCGCCCTGGGCCTCCGGCGCACTCTGGCTCCAGCCGAGGGAGCGCAGCACGTCGCTGACGGATTTGAACAGCGGTTCGCCGATGATCGAGACGGATGCCGCGCGCAGCTGCATCACCGCCTGCTTGACCTCGGCCAGGTCGAAGAAGCGCTTCGACCCGCGGATCTGATAGCTCACCCCGATGTCGCCGAGGGCCGTTTCGAGGAAGGCGGCCTGCACGTTCACCCGGAACAGCACGGCGATGTCCTCCGCGCGGGTGCCGCCCTCGATCAGCTCGACGATGTTCTGGGCGACGCCGCGGGCCTCAGCCATGTCGTTCGGGTACTCGCGCACGCCCGGCTCGGTGCCGATTTCGCTGGCGTGGGCGCGCAGGGTGAGGGCACCGGTCCGCCCGCGCATGAGCTGGTTGGCGGTGGCGACGATCGACCCCGTCGACCGGTAGTTCTGCTCGAGGCGCACGACGGTGGCGTCCTCCCACCGCTTGGGGAAGTCAAGCAGGTAGTCGCTGCGGGCGCCCGCGAAGGAGTAGATGGTCTGGCTGGCGTCCCCGACGACGCAGAGGTCGCGGCGCTGGCCCAGCCAGAGCGAGAGCAGGTCGTGCTGAAGCGGGGAGACGTCCTGGTATTCGTCGACGACGAAGAAACGGTACTGCTCGCGCACCTGTAGGGCGACGGATGGCTCGGCCTCGATCATCCCGGCCATCGCCAGGAGCACATCCTCGAAGTCGATCTGCTTGCGGTCGTCCTTGAGGCGC
Organism: Cryobacterium sp. TMT1-19; assembly: GCF_004403055.1. Lineage (NCBI taxonomy): Bacteria > Bacillati > Actinomycetota > Actinomycetes > Micrococcales > Microbacteriaceae > Cryobacterium > Cryobacterium sp. TMT1-19. The sequence continues at coordinate 27,715 of NZ_SOHB01000034.1, read as the reverse complement.
TCGTAGGACTCCATCATGGCCAGCACCTGGTCCACGTCGAGCCGGCCGGGCAGGCCGCGCTTGGCGATGCCGGCCCCATACGCCTCAATGCCGATTCCGGAGGTCTTTCGCCACTCGATCTCCGCGGCCAGGTCGCGCAGGGTGGCCGTGTCCAGCTTGAGCTTCAGGGTTTCGGCGGCGTGCCCGAGCAGACGGCCCTTGCCGTCGAGGATGCGGGGCGCCTGGCCGCCGACGACGTGCGGCCAGAAATAGTTCAGCTGCGACAGGGCCGCCGAGTGGAACGTGCGGGCGGCGACGCCCCCGGCGCCGAGTTGGCGCAGCCGGCCGCGCAGCTCCGCGGCGGCGCGCGCCGTGAAGGTGAGGGCCATCACCCGGTTCGGCGAGTACGCGCCGGTCATCACGCCGTAGGCGATGCGGTGGGTGATGGCCCGGGTCTTGCCGGTGCCGGCGCCGGCGAGCATGCACACCGGACCCACGAGCGCCTCGGCCGCCACCCGCTGCTGGTCGTCGAGGCCGGCCAGCAGGGAACCGGCGGTCAGCGCCATCCGTGCACCTTGTCGGGGCCGAATTCGAGGGGTTCGCCGAGCCAGTGCTCGATGATCGCCCGGGCGATCGAGGAACGGCCGGGCAGGATGATGACGTCGCCGGAGGCCCGTAGCTCGTCGCGGCTGAACCAGCGCAGGTCGAGGATCTCCTCCCCGTCGGGGAGCAAGGCCGCCGGAGCCTGGCCGTCGGCGAGCCGGGCCGTGAAGCCGAACATGATCGAGGCCGGGAACGGCCACGGCTGGGAGCCGAGGTAGACCGGGTCGGCCACGCGCAGGCCGGATTCCTCGAACATCTCCCGGATGACGGCCGCCTCGAGCGACTCGCCCGGTTCGACGAAACCGGCCAGGAGCGAGTAGCGGTTGCCCTCCCAGAGGGCGTTCGAGCCGAGCAGGATGCGGTCGTCGGCGTCGGTGATCAGCACGATCACGGCCGGGTCGGTGCGAGGGAACACCTGGCCGCCGCAGTCGGGGCAGCGCCTCGTCCAACCGGCGTTCTCGACCAGGGTGGCCGTGCCGCAGCGCGGGCAGTGGGCGTGGGAGTCGTGCCAGTTCACGACGCCGAGCGTCTCGGTGAACAGTCCCGCGTCGCGGTCGGACAGGGTGGTCGCCACAGGGCGCAGGGACACCCAGAGGGACTCGTCGGGTTCGAGCGCCAGGGCCTCCTCGTCGGTCAGCACGGCCGCGACCAGCGGGGTGCCCACGGGCTCCGGCGCATCTTCGGCCAGGGAACGGCCGAGGTAGAGCCGGAACTCGCCGGCGGGAACTCGGTCGGGAGCCAGCAGGCGCAGTCGGGCGGGGGCGGCGGCCTCCATCAGCGCGGAGCCTCGCCACAGCACGAGCAGGCGCGTGCCGGCATCCGTCTGCAGCGTGTTGAGCAAACCGGGGGTGGCGCGCGCCTCGCCGTCACGGTCGACCGCGTGACGGGATAGCGGCAGACGGGAGGTGAACGCAAACGACATGGTGCTCCTCGGTCTCGGACAGACTGCCGAAGTTGTGTCCAGGCGTGGCGAACAACCGCGCCGAGGGGAAGTCGACCTAACCTAGAAGGTATGGTCAGATCCCCTCTCACTCTAGCCGCGCTGGCCACTGCCGCCGTCCCCGGTCTCGACGTCGTCCAGGTGCGTCTGCACGGCTCCGTCGCGCGTTCTCGAGGAGCCAGCGGCGCGTTCGAATCCGCACTGCTGATCGACCGCGACGACCGTGCCCTCATCATCCGGGTCCCCGCCTCGCAGGCTGCCGAAACCGAGCAGTCCGCCGATCTGGTAGCCCTGCGCGCGCTCACCGTCGGCAACCGGAGCCGGCTCCCCTTCGACGTGCCGCAGTTCGTGGGCCAGGCGCCGCTCAGCGGCACCCGGGCCGTCGTCTACGAGTTTTTGGAGGGCGATTCCTTCGACGCGGATGCCCTCACCGGCCACGCGGGCGTGTCCGGTTCGATCGGCCGCGCCATCGCCGCGGTGCACTCACTGCCGACGGCCTTCGTCGGCACCGCCGGGTTGCCTCAGCAGAGCGCTCAGGAATGCCGTACCGGAACCATCGCCTTGATCGACCGGGCGGCCACCACTGGCTACCTGCCCGCCGCGATCCTGCGCCGCTGGGAACAGGCCACCGACGACGACGGGCTCTGGCAGTTCGCGCCCTGCGTGGTGCACGGGTCGTTGTCGGCCGACTCGTTCCTGATCACCGACGACTCCGTCTCCGGGGTTCTCGGCTGGTCCGCACTGAGCGTGGGCGACCCGGCCCGCGACCTGCACTGGCTGCTTGCCTCCCGCGGGGCGGCCGGCGAGACCGCCGTCGCGTCGTACGCGTCGGCCCGCCAGGGCAACGACCCGAGGATCACGCAGCGCGCGATGCTCTACGCCGAGCTGGAGCTGGCCCGCTGGCTGCTGCACGGCACGGACACGCGCAGCCAGGGGATCGTCGACGACGCCGTGGCCATGCTCGACGGTCTGGTGGACAACGTGCACCAGGCTACGTCGCATCCGTTGTCACCGGCCACCGGCCCGATCCTCGATGTTGCCGGGGTGGAGAGCATGCTCAAGTCCACACCGCGCGGCATCCCCCGCCGCGACCTGGGTGGTTCCATGCACACCGACGCCTACAACCTGTCGGAGTTCGGCGGCGAGTTCGAGGACGACGATGAGACCGGCTCCGGTTCGGGTCCAGGCTCGTCGTCATCGTCATCGTCATCGTCATCGGCCGACGATGCCACCACCGGCGCGATCGACACCGTGGGCGACACCGCCTTCAGCCGAACGGACGACCAGGCCCGCACCAGGTCCTCCTCGGAGTAGAGCCGGTCCGGGGCGACGATCGTGTCGTCCGCGACGAAGTAGAACACCGCGTCGACGATCTCCGGGTCGATGCCCTTCCAGCGCGCATAGGCGAGCCGGTACAGGGCCAGCTGGGTCTGCTTGAGCTCGAGGTCCGCGGCGCTCGAAGGCGCCCGGCCGGTCTTCCAGTCGACGACCTGGTAGCCCGTCTCGGTGCGGTAGACCGCGTCGAGCTTGCACACGAAGACCTGCCCGGCCAGCACGTGGTGGATCTCGATCTCGACCTCTTCGGGCTGCACCGACGCCCACGGCGAGTGCTCGAAGGTGCGCTGCAGCCGTTCGAGCTGGGCCTGCTCCAGCGGCTGGTTCTGATCGAGGTCGAGGTCGAAGGCGTCGGGGCCCTGGTCACCGAGGTCCAGTTCGCTCTCGTCCGCGTCGATCAGGTCGCCGCCCGACGCCCCGCCGGCGCGCTGTTCCACCCAGGAGTGGAACAGGGTGCCCAGCCGGGTGGCCCGGTACGGTCGCTCGGGCATGGGGCGGCGCAGGGCGGCGGCCACCCCCACCGGGTCGTCGATGTAGTCCTTGAACCGGGAAGCCGGAATGCGCGTGGGCAGCGGGACGGCGCCCGCGCCGGCGAGGCGCAGCATCCGTTCCTCGAGCAGCAGGGTGACCGCGTGGGACCACCGGGTGTCGCGTTCGCTCTGCGCTTCGGCGCGCACCCGGGCGGCCGCGGCCTCGACGAGGGGCCGCCGCGTGCCGAGCGGGTCGAAGGGCCAGTGCTCGTCGACGCCCTCCCCGGTGTCGGGTTTCTCGTCGTGCTCGCTGCCCTCCGGCAGCGCGGCGATCAGCCCGGCCTCGGCGAGCTCTTCGAGGTACCGACTGGGGGCGCGCACGGTGCTGCCGCCGCCCCAGTACGATCCGGTGAGCAGCAGCTCCTCCTGGGCGCGGGTCGTGGCCACATAGATCAGGCGCCGCTCCTCGTCGTCGTGGCGGGCGGCGAGCTGCTCTTTGTAGGCTTGAAATTCCGTGTCGAACGACAGCTGGGTCTCATGCTCCTGCCAGGCGAGCTCGGGCAGCTCGGCCCGGTCGCCGCGGAACGGGTAGGGCAGCTCGCCGAACTTCAGCCAGCCGGCCCCGTCCCGGGTCTGAGCCGGCAGGCTCTTCTCGGTCAGGTTGGGGATGGCCACATAGTCCCACTCGAGCCCCTTGGCCCCGTGGATGGTGAGCAGTTGCACGGTGCCGCTCTCGCCCGGCTCGATCCGCGGGCCCAGGTCGTCGTAGGCGGCGGCCCTGCCCAGCCAGCGCAGGAAACCGGCGAGGCTGCCGACCTCGTCGCTGGCAAGGAAGGCGGAGACCGTGTCGTGGAAAGCGTAGAGGTTCGCGAGGCCCAGGCCGTTGGCCTCGTTGGCGACGAGTTCCACGTCGAGCAGGAGCTCCTGCTCGATCAGCCGCACGAAGTCCAGCAGCGGCAGGCCGGCCCGCGCGCGCAGCCAGGCCAGCTGGCGGCCGGCGGCCCGCACCCGGGCCCGGCCGGTGTCGCTGAAGCCCGCGAGCTGCCCGTGGGTCTCGGGGGCGGCAGCCACGAAGTCGAGGGCGTCGACGAGCGACGCGCCCTCGTCGACGGCGACGGATGCCCGCATCTTGTCTTTGAGTTCCTGCGTCACCGCCTGCTGGGCCCAGTCGTGTGCCGCCAGCCAGCGCGCCACGGCCGCGAGGTGCTGCAGGTCGCGGGGGCCGACCCGGTAGCGACCGCTGGCGAGCAGTCGCACCAGTTCGCTGCCGGCGGCGGGATCGTGAACGACCCGCAGCACGCAGATGACGTCGGTGACCTCCGGGGTGGAGAGCAGGCCGCCGAGGCCGAGCACGTGGGCGCGGACGCCTTGCTCCCGTAGCACCTCGGCGAAGAACTCCATCTCGCGCCGGGCCCGGAAGAGCATCGCGCCGGACTTGTCGGTGCCGCTGGAGAGGCGCGTGGCGAACCAGTCCGCCACGACCCGGGCCTCGTCGGCGATGGTCTCCAGCATCGACGCCTCGACCCGCCCGTTCGCCTTGCCGGCCGGCACCGCGAGGGTGTCGACCTGGATGCCGTCGGGCCGGGCCCGGAGCGCCTCGCTCAGCGGCGCCACCAGCGCGTTCGCGGTGTCGAGCACCGTGACCGGGTTGCGCCAGGTGACGGAGAGGCTCATCGACGGCGACTGGCGGTTGGAGAGTCCGGCGAAGCTCTGCGAGAAACCCAGCAGGTTCGCCGAGCTGGCCCCGCGCCAGCCGTAAATGGACTGGTGCGGGTCACCGACGGCCATCACCGGATGCCGGCTGAAGAGGGTGTGCAGCAGCTCGGTCTGCAGCACCGAGGTGTCCTGGTATTCGTCGAGCAGCACCACCCGGTACTGGTCGCGGTAGCGAGCGACGACCTGCAGGGCCTTCTGGCAGACCTGCAGGGCGAGAGCCACCTGGTCGGAGAACTCGATCAGCCCGAGCCGGCGCTTCTCCACTGCGAAGCGTTCGGCGAGCTCGAACAGAACCGGCAGCGGCTCCACCGCCGCGAGCGACTCGGCGACCGAGGCATACGGGATCTTCTTGCGCGGGTTGCCGTAGGGCAGGTCTCGCAGATAGCCGAAGCCGGCGGAGAGGCCGGTCAGGTCGTGCGGCGCGGCCGGAACGCCCGGGACAACGGGCGGGGGGTTCTCGGCGAGGGAACGGCTGAAGGCGAGCACGGCATCCGTCACCGCGTCGAGCTTCTTGCCGAAGGGTACGAGCCGGCTGTCGCCGTGCTCGATCACCACCCGGCGGGCCAGCAGCCAGGCGCTGGTCTCGCTGAGCAGCACCGACTCGGGTTCGCGCCCGAGGAGCAGGGCGTTGTCGGTGAACAGGCGGCTGGCGAACGAGTTGTACGTCGACACCGTGGGCATGTTGAATAGGTCGGAGGAATCGATCGTGACCACCCCCGCCGCGGGCGCCGGCGGCTTCGGCAGCAGCCCCTGCGCGTCGAGCTGGTCGATGCGGTCGCGGATGCGCTCGGACAGTTCGCCGGCGGCCTTGCGGGTGAAGGTGAGGCCGAGGATCTGGTCGGGCCGGGCGTGCCCGTTGGCGAGCAGCCAGAGCACCCGGTTGGCCATGGTCTCGGTCTTGCCGCTGCCGGCCCCGGCCACCACGAGGGTGGGCGCCAACGGCGCCTCGATCACGGCCTGCTGTTCATCCGTGGGGGGGAACATGCCCAGCGTCGCAGCGATCTGGCGGGCCGAGATGGGCGGCGGGGTGACGGACTGGTTCATGAGCTGACCTGCTTGATGACGTGGATTCGGCAGGACCCGTGCGAGCGCGGGTCGAGGCAGTGGGAACTGATTTCGGCGAGGAAGGTGGCGCCGCCCATGCCGGCGGCGTCCCAACCGACCCGGCTGCGGAAGGCCGCAAGCTCCTCAGGGGTGAAGGTGGGCTGGGTGGGATTGCGGTAATTCTGCTTGACCGTGCCGCTGGACACGATCAGGAGGCGAGCGCCGGCGAGCGGCATTCCGGCGGGGATGCCCTCGATGGCACCCTCGCTGAACGCGAGCTGGTAGGCGCCGAGCTGCGGATGCAGGGCCACCCCGGCGTCGCTGATCGGGTCGCCGCGGCCCGTCTTCAGGTCGACGATGACCGCCCGCCCGTCGCCGAGCCGCTCGACCCGGTCGACCGTGCCGGACAGCACGGCGCCGTCGACATCGAGCTGGAAGGTGCCCTCCGCGCTGAGCAGGCTGCCACCGCCGTGTTCGAAGTCGAGCAGGTAGGAGGCGAGCCGGTCGGTCAGCGCACGCGCCTCTACCTTCTGCACCCGGGACTGCCAGTCGGCGTCGAACTGAAGCTCACCCCAGCGCGCCTCGACGCCCTTCCAGAGCGCGTCGGGGCTATGAGTGGTGGAGTCCTCCATCACCTTGTGGATGATCGTGCCGAGGTTCGCGGCGGTGTTGGACGTGCCGCCGCCGACCTGCCCGATCACCCAGTGCAGCGGGCAGGTCTCGAAGGCCGCCATCCGCGACGGCGAGACGCGCACCGGGGCGTCGCCGGCCTCCGGGTCGTTGAGCGGGCGCACGGTGCTGGGCTCGTTCAGGCCGTACCACTGGTCGGGGGCGGCACCGACCACGTTCTCCCGGGCCAGCCGGGCCAGGGTCGCTGCGGCATCCGTGGCCCGGCTCGCGGCCTCGTCGCCGTGGGCCGCGGTGCCCCGGGTCAAATCCCGGCGGAGCCGGCCCACCAGGCCGCGCAGGGAGAGCGGGTAGCGGCTGATGTCGCCGGGCTCCGGAGCCGTGCGCGGTGCGGGCTTCGGCAGCAGCCGTAAAAAGACCGACGGCTGGTTCTCCTCGTTGTCGATGGCAGTCACCAGCAGTTCGCTGCGGGCGCGGCTGGCCGCCTGGGCGAACATGCGCAGCTCGTCGTGCAGCACGGTGGTGCGGGCGCCGGCCTCCTCCGGGCGCCGGCCGGCGGCGAGCGTGGCCAGGTCGCCGGCTCCGAGCAGCGAACCACGGATGCGCAGGTCGGGCCAGACGTTCTCCTGCACCCCGGCGATGACGACGACGTCGAATTCGCGGCCGATCAGGCCGCTCGGGGTGGACACGATGACCGCGTCGCCCAGCGCGCGCGGGGCGAGGGTGTCTTCGGGCACGTCGGTGTCGACAAGGTGTTCGAGGAACAAAACCGGCGGGGCGGTCGGGGTGCGCTCCACGTAGCGCTGCGCGGCGGAGAAGAGCTCCACCACGGCGTCGAGGTTGTGGTTGGCCTCGTCGGCGACGATGCCCGTGCCGGTGGACTGGTCCTTCCACTCCCGAGCGAGGCCACTTCGTTGCCAGAGACCCCAGAGCAGTTCCTCGATCGTGGCGCCGGCAGCGTATTCCACGGCGGCCGCCCGGAGGCTCTCCCCGCAGCTGGCGGCCCGGCGGGCCGTGCGGTTGTCGATGGCGGCGAACAGGCCGGGGTCGCCGAGGGCCTCCACCAGGAGCTCGTCGGCGGAGCGGTTCCGGTCACTGCTGAGTTCCTGTTGGCGCAGCGCGGCACGCAGGCGCCGCAGGGTGATCGGGTCGAGGCCGCCGAGCGGGCCGCGGAGCAGCAGGGTCGCCTCCTCGGGCCCCAGGGGTGTGCGGCCCATGGTCACCTCGAGCGCGAGGATGAAGGCCCGCACGGCGTAATCGTCGCGGAGCGCGGTCTGCGCCGACGACACCTGGGTGGGCACCTCGAGCGCGGCGAGCCCCTTGGACAGGGCGGGCACGAGCGAGCCGCTGCGCACGACGACCGCCATCTGACCCCACGGAATGCCGCCGAGCACGTGCCGCTCCCGCAGCCGGCGGGCGATCACGGCGAGCTGGTCGGCGGGGCTGTCCGCGAGCATGGTCTGCACGGGGTTCGGCTCCCCGGCAGGCTCGGCCTGGTCCGCCTGCCCTCCGGGCTGGACTGCCTGCGCGGCCGGGTCAGCCACGCCGACGGCGAACCGTTGAGTGCCGGCCGAGGCTGCGCCGATGCGGTGCGTGAGACCCCGCACCACCCCGCGGATGGCCGCGTCGTGCCGGTACACCGTGCTGAGAACCAGGGTCGGCAGCACGGCGCCGGACAGGTACGCGCCCAGCCGGCCGAGGGCATCCGGGTGGGCGCCGTGGAAGGAGCCGGTGCTGATATCGGGGTCGCCGAACGCAATGACGCCCACGCCGCGCGCCGCGAACTGGGCGAGGAGGGTCAGGTTGGCCTGGGTAAGTTCTTGCGCATCGTCGAGCAGGATCAGGCGCAGGCTGCCGAGCGAGCCGAGCGCCGCGGAACCGGCCGGGGCCCGGGCCACGATGGCCGCGGCGAACTGGGCCAGTTCGGTGGAGTCGTACTGGCCGGGGCGGGACTGGTCTTTCACGTCGTCGTAGCCGCGGATGAACTCGGCCGCGGCCACCCACTCCGGGCGCTGCTCGCTGCGGCCGAGAGCCGCGAGCGCCTCCGGGGTGACGCCGTATTCGACGGCGCGCATCATCAGGTCGCGCAGCTGCGTGCGGAACCCGCGCAGGCTGCGCACGTCGGCGCCGAGGGTGTCGGGCCAGTCCGGTGCGGCGTGCCGCGACTCAGGGTGTGACTCGATGTGCTGCGACCCGCCCTGCGCTTCGGCCTGCTGCGCTTCGGCGTGGTCCTGCCGGTGCCCCTCAAGCAGCTCGGCGATGATCTGGTCTTGTTCGCCGCCGGTGAGCAGGGTGGGAGCCGCGCCTCCCGCCCGGGCCACGGCATCCCGCACGATCTGGAACGCGACCGAGTTCGCGGTGCGGGCCAGCGGGCCGTTGGTGGGCACGCCGAGGCGCAGCGCAAGCCGGTCACGCAGGGCCGTCGCCCCCGTGCGAGTGGGCACCAGCACAAGCACCTCGCTGGGCGAATACCCGTGGCCCCGCACGCACTCGGCGACGAGTTCGACCAGCGTGGTGGTCTTGCCGGTGCCGGGTGCGCCGATCACGGCGGCGCTGACTCCCGGGATGTGGCGTCGACCAACGGGCAGGGCAGGCTGCGCTACCAGCGCCAGAACGGCGCGTTGCGAGTCGTCGAGAACGACCGTTTCTTGCTCGGTACGGAGCGGGAGTCCCAGGGTTGTCACGTTTTCAAACGTAACGGGTTGCGCCGACAGTGAACGATGTCGGCCCGGTGCGCGGTTCTGTCGTAATCTGGGCGCTTAGGCAACGAAAGGCGCATCTGGTGGATATCCGCATTGGCATCTTCAATTCTCCCCGTGAGATTGGCTTCGAGACCTCACAGCCCGCGAACGAGGTCGAGGAAACGGTCGCTGCCGCCCTCGCCGGGCAGACCGGGTACCTGAAGCTCTCCGACAGCAAGGGCAAGGTCTACATCGTTCCGACCGTCGGGCTCGCGTACGTTGAGCTGGGCTCCGAGGCGTCCCGCCGCGTCGGCTTCGTCGCCTGAACAACCGTGGAACTGCTCTTCATCGCCCTCGGCGGTGCGGTTCTGGGGATTGCCGCACGGTATGCCATTCCGGGGCGCCGCGCACACGGCGCTGTCCTCGTCCCGGCGATCGGCACCATGGTCGCGTCCGTCGTCTGGGTGGCGCTGAGCTGGCTCGGCGCGCCCTGGGACGGTGGCTGGATCTGGTGGGTCACCCTCGGGGTGACCGCACTGGCATCCGTCGCAGCCGACCTGGCCCTGGTGCGCACGCGCACCGCCGGCGACGAGCGGATGCTGCACACCCTGATGCGCGACGGGCACCCGGCCGGCGCGTGACGAAGGCTCCCCCGTGCGGCCGGCGGTCAGGCGGTCAGGCCGAGCCCGTCCATGCGCCGCGTGTGCGTGGCGATGAGCTCGGTGAACACGGGTTCGATCCGGGACTCGGCTGCGGTGATGCCCTCCATCGGCAGAGCCGAGCGGGCGACCAGCAGGGTGTCCCCGACCAGGCGTCGTCCCCACAGGGCCAGGTGCGACCCGAGCGCCGGGGCGGCGCCGATGGCGGCCTTCAGGTGGGTGACGAGAACCTCCGTGCCGGCGTCCTGGCCGAGCAGGTGCGCCACCCGCGGGCCCACATCGCCGGGCAGCCCGTCGGACAGCCGGATGAAGAAGTCGTCGAGCAGTCCCCCGGCGAGATAGCAGCTGAGCAGCAGTTCGTTCCAGTCGGCGCCGGCCGTCTGCTCGCGGAACGCGTCGAGGTGGGGCGCGAACGGGGCCATCACCTCGGACGGCTCACCGCCGCGGCGACGGATCTCGGCCACGAGCCCCTGGTGCTTGGCGAGGGCCCGGCCGGCGGCGACGCTCAGCGCCTCCTTCGCGGTGAGGTCCGGAGCGATCGCGATGGCCAGGGCGAGGTTCTCGAACATGCCGAGTTGGAAGTACGCCGCCTGGCCGAGGTAGGGCAGCAACTCCGGCGTGAAACCGGCGATGTCCATTTTCGTGGTCGACTGACGTGCCCGCCGAGCCGGTTGCCGGGGTGCCTCCACGCGCTTCTTGCGCCCATCGGTCCACATGATCACAGGCCCAGCTTAGGACAGTGTCGTGCCGCCACCGCGGGTTCCGGCCCACGCTGGGCGAATCGATGCGTCCAGGTCCGGTATAAGAGACTTCACAGGGCCGCCCGATAGGCTGGGACCACGCCATCGGCATGGATCGATGGCCAGGTGCCCGAAGCAAAAGACGGGCGCATCCCGCTTCCAGCTAATGACAAGGCAATAATTCGTGACTTTCTCCGAACTCAACATCGACCAGGACATGGTTCAGGCTCTCGCTGATCAAGGCATCATCGAGCCCTTCCCCATCCAGGTGCAGACCATCCCCCTCGCCCTGAGCGGCCAGGACATCATCGGTCAGGCCAAGACCGGCACCGGCAAGACCCTCGGCTTCGGCCTTCCGATCATTCAGCGACTCGGGCTCGACCCCGCACCCGGCGTGCAGGTACTCGTCGTCGTCCCGACCCGCGAGCTGTGCGTGCAGGTCTCCGAAGACCTCGAGATGGCGTCCAGCAACCGCAACACCAAGGTTGTCTCCATCTACGGCGGCAAGGCGTACGAAGGTCAGATCGAGGCGCTCAAGGCCGGCGCGCAGATCGTCGTCGGCACCCCCGGCCGGCTCCTCGATCTTGCCAGCCAGCGCCTGCTCAGCCTCGCCAACGTGAGCGAGATGGTGCTCGACGAGGCCGACAAGATGCTCGACCTCGGCTTTCTCGCCGACATCGAGAAGCTGTTCTCGCAGACGCCGTCCACCCGCCACACGATGCTGTTCTCGGCCACGATGCCGGGCCCGATCGTCGCCCTGGCGCGCCGGTTCATGAACCGACCGATCCACATCCGTGCGTCCGACCCCGACGAGGGCCTGATGCAGGCCAACATCGAGCACCTTGTCTACCGCGCACACAACATGGACAAGGACGAGGTGATCGGCCGCATCCTGATGGCCGAAGGCCGCGGCAAGACCGTGATCTTCACCCGCACCAAGCGCGCCGCCGCCAAGCTGGTCGAGGAGCTCGGCGATCGCGGCTTCAACGCCACGGCCGTGCACGGTGACCTCAACCAGGAACAGCGTGAACGCGCCATGGCCTCCTTCAAGGCCGGCAAGAAGGACATCCTGATCGCCACGGATGTCGCCGCGCGCGGCATCGACGTGGACGACGTCACTCACGTGATCAACCACACCATCCCCGAGGACGAGAAGGCCTACCTGCACCGCGTGGGACGCACCGGCCGTGCGGGCAAGACCGGCATTGCGGTCACGTTCGTCGACTGGGACGACATGCACAAGTGGACGCTGATCAACAACGCGCTCGACTTCGGCACGCCGGTTCCGATGGAGACCTACTCGTCGTCGCCGCACCTCTACGCCGACCTGAACATCCCGGCCGGGTCGAAGGGGCGCCTCCGCGCCTCGCCCAACCGAGAGACCGCCGCCTCGGCTGCACGCACGGGTGGCGCAGGCCGCACCGGCCGCTCCGACTCGGGCCGTTCCAGCGGGGGCCGCACCGGTGGCGACTCCTCGCGCTCGGGCGCCGGTCGCTCCGGCGCCGGTCATACCGACGCCGCACGCTCGGGCGCGAGCCACTCCGGCGAACTGGCCGGCAGCCGCCCGCCGCGCTCGCGCACCCGGGTCAGCGCGACCACCAACCCGGATGCCCCGGTCATCACCCCGGCCGCCGGCACTCACGACGGCGGCGGCGCCGAGCACCACGACGGCAACAGCGCCCCGCGGCGTCGGAGCCGCTCGCGTCGCCACGCCCCGCAGGCCGGCACCCCCAGCTAGGCACCCCCTGCACGGCAGTTCCTGCACGGCAGTTCCGGCACGGCAGTTCCGGCCGTAAGCGCCTCCGCTTCGGCGGGGGCGCTTTTCGTTTGCCTCCGCGGCGGCTCACGTGAGGGCTCGCGGCGCATGGTAGACCGCGCGCCCTGTTCCCTAGGGTGGGCGGCGTCAGCCGTAGACGGGCGGCGAGCCCGTTCCCTGTCCGATGATGCGCTCGAGCACCTCGGGCGCCGTCGTGTTCTCGCCCAGGCGGTTCGGCTTGCCCTCGCCGTGGTAATCGCTGGACCCGGTGACGAAGAGTCCGTACTTCTCGGCGAGCGCGTAGAGGTGGGCCTTCGCCTCGGGCCTGTTCTCACGGTGCTCGAGTTCGAGCCCGAAAAGGCCGGCCTCGGCCAACCGGGCCAGTTTCGCTTCAGGGATGACGTCGACCGCCCCGCGCGTCGCCGGGTGTGCGATGACCGGCACCCCACCGGCCGCGCGCACGAGGGTGATGGCCCGCAGCGGGTCCGGCGCGTAGTGGGGCTGGTAGTAGCCGGCCTCCCAGTGCAAGATTCCCGCGAAGGCCTCGCTCCGGGTGAGCGCGAACCCGCGGGCCACCAGTGCGTCGGCGATATGCGGGCGGCCGACCGTCGCATCCGGCGTGGTCTGTGCGAGCACGTCTTGCCAGGTCAGGGCGTAGTCGACGCCGATGCGCTCCACCATCTGCTCGGCGCGCACCAGCCGGGCCTGCCGCACCCGGGCGGTTTCGGCCACGATGCCGGCGTTGGACGGGTCGAACAGGTACGCGAGCAGGTGCACGCTGGAAAAGCCCACCCGGGTGCTGAATTCCATGCCGGGGATGAGTGTGAGTCCGGCGGTGCGGGCGGCAACACCGGCCTCGGCCCAGCCGGCGGTCGAATCGTGGTCGGTCAGTGCGACCGTGCCCAGGCCGGCCGCGGCGGCGGCCCGCACGAGCTGCGACGGGGTCTCCGTGCCATCTGACACGCTCGAATGCGTGTGCAGATCGATCGGACCACGGAATCGTCGAGCACCAAGCATTCCCCCATGCTAGTTGTGCGGCGGACCCGGACCGTCCCGCGGGGTTCCCAGCCGCCGCCATCGCCCGACTCGCCCTCGGCCAGAACGCCGACATCGTCACCCTGCCGGAAACCACCGAGGCCACCGGTGAGGCCGTCGCCGAAGCCATGCGCGAGGGCGGACGTCCGATGTGGGTGCACACCATCGCCTTCGACCAGATCTCCAAGGCCCGCTCCACGACCCTGCTGATCACCCCGACTTGGGCGACTACACGGTCAGCAACGACGCCGGACCGGCGACCGGTGCGGGCGCGGCGGCACCTGGCCAACTTTCGCGCCGGCCCTGCTCGGCTTGCCGATCGACCACGTGTTGGCCACCGCAAACTGGCAGGTGCAGGGCCTGCGCGTGATCGAGGCGGAAGACGGCGCTGGCAGCGACCACCGCCCGATCGTGGCCACCCTCGCCCCGACCTCCTAGCTCAATGGGACAATGGGCCATGGCCACTTCCAGCGAAACCGCGATCACCCCTGCTCCCCGATCGAACGAGAACCGCTCCACCACCCCCGGTTCGGCCGGGTTCAAGGCGTACATCTCCAGCGACTGGGCCGAGCGCACCGAAGAGCTACCGCTCGCCCGCGAGCAGGCGCGCTTCGCGGCCGCCCGCCGCGAACTCCTTTCCGCAATGCACCCCGGACAGCGTCTGATCATCCCCGCCGGCCGTCTCAAGCAACGCTCCAACGACACCGACTACGCGTTCCGCGCGCACTCGGCCTTTGCGCACCTCACCGGCTGGGGCAGCGACGCCGAGCCCGGCGCCGTGCTGGTGCTCGAACCCACAGCGACCGGCCACGACGCCACCCTCTACTTCCGAGAGCGGGCCGGCCGCGACTCGGACGAGTTCTACGCGAACCCCGATATCGGCGAATTCTGGATCGGCCCACGCCCCGGGGTCGCCCAGGTTGCCGCCGACCTCGGCGTGCCGGTGCGCGGCATCGCCGACCTGGCCCTGGTCATGAACACGATCGACACCGAGAGCCTCGTGCTGCGGGAGGCCGACCCGCTCTTCACCACCGAGGTCGACGAGGCCCGCCTCCGATTCGCGGCGGAGAAGGTGCTCACGACCGACGCCTCCGACTCGCCGTTCAGCCTCGAGATCAACGGCGACCACGCCGCCGACGAGCAGTTCGCCCGCGGCCTGTCGGAGCTGCGCCTGGTCAAGGACTCCTACGAGATCGCCCAGATGCGCCTCGCCGTCGCCGCCACGGCCCGCGGCTTCGAGGACGTTATCCGGGACCTGCCCCGCTCGAGCACCCACCACCGCGGCGAACGGCTCGTTGAGGGCGTGTTCAACACCCGGGCCCGGTCCGACGGCAACGCGGTCGGCTACGATACGATCGCCGCGTCCGGCCCTCACGCCTGCATCCTGCACTGGACCCGCAACGATGGCGCCGTCGTGCCCGGCGACCTGATCCTGATCGACGCCGGCGTCGAGGTCGACAGCTACTACACCGCCGACATCACCCGCACCCTCCCGGTGAACGGCACCTTCACCGACGTGCAGCGCCGCGTCTACGACGCCGTGCGCGAGGCAGCGGATGCCGCGTTCGCCATGGCGCGTCCCGGCGCCGTGTTCCGCGACGTGCACGCCGCGGCGATGGCGGTCATCGCGCGTCGCACGGCCGAATGGGGCATGCTGCCCGTCACCGCCGAGGAGGCCCTGCTGCCCGACAACGGCCACCACCGCCGCTATATGGTGCACGGCACCAGCCACCACCTTGGCCTCGACGTGCACGACTGCGCGCAGGCGCGCCGCGAGATGTACATGGACGGCGTGATCGAGCCCGGAATGGTGTTCACGATCGAACCCGGCCTCTACTTTCAGCCCGACGACCTGACGGTGCCTGCGGAGTACCGCGGCATCGGCGTGCGGATCGAAGACGACATCCTGGTCACCGCGGACGGCCCGGAGAACCTGTCGGCCGGCATCCCCCGCACCGTCGAGGAGGTCGAGGCCTGGATCGCCGCCCTCACCACCTAAACCTGGCCGCGGACTGTCAGGGCAGCGGATGCTGCGGAGCCGCGGGCGGCTCTTCGACGCGAGGGGGCTCTTCGACGCGAGGGGGCTCCGACGGATGCGGCGGGGCCGGCACCGCCTGCTCGGCCTCAGCGTGCCCGGCGAGCAGGTTCCGGGCCCGATTGACCAGGGCGCCGTCGACGATCACCTGATAGGTGCTGGCAATCACCTGCATGGTCGATGTGAAGTCGCGGCGACGGCGATTGAGCGCGGCACTGACGACCCCGAACAGCATGCCGAACCCGGCGCCGATCATCACCGCGGCGAATACGAACGGCAGGCCCGCGCCATCCGGCGAGAAAATGAAGAACAGCAGCCCGAAGAACACGCCCAGCCAGGCGCCGGAGGCCGCACCGGCGAGAGCGACGCGCCCCCAGGTGAGTTTGCCGGTGACCCGCTCGACGGTTTTGAGGTCGCTGCCGAGGATGGAGACCTGCTTCACCGGGAAGTCGGACTTCGCCAGAGTGTCCACAGCTTCCTGAGCCTCGCCATAGGTGGCGTATGTCGCGAGCACCTCCCCCTTGGGTAAAACGGGGAACAATGCGGCCCTGCGCCCGCCGAAGGGGTTCTGATTGCTCATGAGTCCATTCTTTCACAGGACCGATCTGCCCTGAAGGTGGCCTAGATTTGATCTGTGTCTGCCACCAGAGTCTTCGTTGCCCGTTTGGCCGGGTGTACCGTTTTCGACCCCGCGGGAGACCGTGTGGGCAAGGTCAGGGACGTGCTGGTGGTCTACCGAAAAAACGACCCGCCCCTCGTCGTCGGCCTGATCGTGGAGATCCCGGGCAAACGCCGCGTTTTCGTGTCCATCGGGCGCGTCACCAGCATCGGTTCGGGTCAGATCATCACCACCGGCCTGATCAACGTGCGCCGCTTCGAGCAGCGCGGCGGAGAGGTGCGCGTCATTGCCGAGATGCTTGGGCGCACGGTGGTCTTCAACGACGGTTCCGGTGAGGCGACCATCGAAGACGTCTCGATCGAGGAGCTCCCCCAGGGCGGTTGGGCGATCAGCCAGCTCTTCGTGCGCCGCCCCAAGACCAGCCTGTCCCTCTTCGCGAAGGGCGCCACGACCTTCACGGACTGGGCCGAGGTGCGCGAGCAGACCACCGAGGGCCAGGCCCAGTCGGCCGAGCAGCTCATCGCCACCTACTCCGACCTCAAGCCCGCCGACCTCGCGAATACCCTGCTCGACCTCCCACCGGAGCGCATGCACGAGGTTGCCGGCGAGCTGCCGGACGGCCGCCTCGCCGACGCCCTCGAGGAGATGCCGGAAAGTGAGCAGGTCAGCATCCTGACCCGGCTCGGCGACGCCCGCGCCGCCGACGTGCTCGACCACATGCAGCCCGACGACGCCGCCGACCTGATCGCGCAGCTGCCGGAAGAGCTCGGCGAACAGCTGCTCGACCTGATGGAGCCGGAGGAAGCGGACGACGTGCGTTTCCTGCTCACCTACGCCCCCGACACCGCCGGCGGCCTGATGACGACCGAACCGATCATCGTCTCGGCCGATGCCACGGTCGCTGAGGGGCTCGCGCTCATCCGTCGCCACGACCTGGCGCCGGCCCTCGGCGCGGCCATCTGCGTCACCCTCCCGCCCTACGAGCCGCCCACCGGCCGCTTCCTCGGCATGGTGCATTTCCAACGGATGCTGCGCTATCCGCCCCACGAACGCCTCGGCACACTGCTCGACCAGGGTCTCGATCCCGTCACCGCCGACACCTCGGCCGCAGAGGTCACCCGCATCCTCGCCAGCTATGACCTCGTCTCCGTGCCCGTGGTCGACGAGAACCACCGACTCGTCGGGGTGGTGACGATTGACGACGTCCTCGACTATCTGCTGCCCGACGACTGGCGCAGCCACGATGGCAACGACGACGTGCGCCGCCGGGCCGAGGCCCGCACCGAACTGACCACGGGAAGCATCCCGCTGCACCACGGACGGAGGACCGGCAATGGCCCGAGCTAACCGAGCGGATCTCCGCCTCGACTCCCCCAAGGGTGTGCGCACGCCCGCCCTCGGCCGCAAGCGCCGGCGTAGCCGCGACCGCCCCAGCCGCGACCGCTTCGGCCGGTTCACCGAGGCCATCGCCCGCGGCATGGGCACGCCGTGGTTCCTGCTCGGGCTGACGTTCTTCGCCGTCAGCTGGATCGCCTGGAACACGCTCGCACCGGTGCAGTGGCGCTTCGACTCCGTGTCGCTCGGCTTCATCGCACTGACCCTGGTCTTGTCGATGCAGGCCTCCTACGCGGCCCCGATGATCCTGCTGGCGCAGAACCGCCAGGACGACCGAGACCGGGTGCAGTTCGAACAGGACCGGCAGCGCGCCGAACGCAACCTGGCCGACACCGAATACCTCGCCCGGGAGGTGGTGGCGCTGCGCCTCGGCATGAAGGACCTCGCCTCCCGCGATTTCCTCCGCTCCGAGCTGCGCGCCCTTCTCGACAACCTGGAAGAGCGCGAAGACCCGGACAAGCAGACCCGGAAACGCCTCCGCAAGGGCGACCGCGAGCGAGACCGCGACCGCGAGGAGCGATCGCCCAGTGCCTGAGCCCCTCTTTTCCGCCGACCAGGTGCTCACCGCCCTGGCCCGGGTGATCGACCCGGAGATCCGCAAGCCGATCACCGACCTCGACATGGTCGCCGGGGTGCGGATCGTCGACGGCCGCGCCCTCGTGGGGATCCGTCTCACCATCGCCGGCTGCCCGGCGGCCCGGCAGATCGAGCGCGATGTGTTGCGCGCCGTGGAGTCCGTGGCCGGCCCCGGCAACGTGACCGTGGATGTGAGCGTGATGACGCGCGAGCAGCGCCGTGCGATGACGGAGAAGCTGCGCGGCGGCAAGGAAGCCCGCAGCAACCAATTCGGCCCGGACTCGCTCACCCGGGTCTACGCCATCACCAGCGGCAAGGGCGGGGTCGGCAAGTCCACAATCACCGCGAACCTGGCCGTGGCCCTGGCCGGGCGCGGCCTGCGGGTCGGCATCGTCGACGCGGATGTCTACGGGTTCTCCATCCCCGGACTCCTCGGCCTGGTCACCCCGCCTTCCCCCGAGACGGGCAAGTCCGCCGCGGTCAAGCCGACCCAGGTTGGCGAGATGATCCTGCCGCCGATCGCCTTCGACGTGAAGGTCATCTCGATCGGCATGTTCGTGGAGGACGGATCCGTCGCGGTCGCCTGGCGCGGGCCGATGCTGCACCGCACGATCACCCAGTTCCTCACCGACGTCTACTTCGGCGACCTGGACATCCTGCTGCTGGACCTGCCTCCGGGCACCGGCGACGTGGCCATCTCGGTCGGGCAGCTGCTGCCCCAGGCCGAGGTCATCGTCGTCACCACCCCGCAACCGGCCGCCGCCGACATCGCCGAACGCAGCGGTGTCGTGGCCCGGCAGACCGGCCAGACCATCTACGGCGTGATCGAGAACATGGCCGGGATCGTGCAGCCCGACGGCACGGTGCTGGAGCTGTTCGGTTCCGGGGGCGGCGCCGAGGTCGCGCGCCGGCTCGGCGCCGGGCACGAGTTCCCCGTACCGTTGCTCGCCCAGGTTCCCCTCAGCGTGCCGCTCCGCAGCGGCGGAGACACCGGGGTGCCCGTGGTGCACGGCGACCCGACCGACCCCGCGGCCGTGGCTATCCGTTTGGTTGCCGACCGCCTCGCCACCCGGGCGCGCGGCCTCTCCGGATTGAGCCTCGGCATCACCCCAAAGTAGCGTCGCCGCACCGGCGCCGCGGCGGAGCGCATGCGCCGCCCCCACCTAGACTTTCGGCATGCCTGCCTCCCCCCTCGACCCTGCCGGGATCACGACTCTCACCCGCTCCATACGTTCCACGACGGGGGCCACGGTCACCGTGATCGCGCCCTTCACCGGGGAGGTGCTGCACGAGCTGCCCGTCAGCGGGCTGCCCGACGTGCAGGCGGCCTACGCGCAGGCACGCCTGGCCCAGCTGGCCTGGGCGCGGGCCGGGTTCGCACGGCGCCGGGCGATCCTGTTGCGCGCGCACGACCTGATCCTCGAGCGCCGCGGGCTGCTGCAGGACACCGTGCAGGCGGAGACCGGCAAGACCCGCGGCCAGGCCTTCGAGGAGGTCTTCCAGGCCGCCGGCGTCACCCGCTTCAATGCCCTCGCCGCGCCGCGCGTGCTGCGCGGCGGGCGCCGCCACTCCGCGATCCCGCTCGTCATCACGGCCACTGTGCGCTACCGGCCCAAGGGCATCGCGGGCGTGATCACCCCGTGGAACTACCCGCTCAGCCTCGCCGCCATGGATGTCGTGCCGGCCCTCGCCGCCGGCTGCGGTGTGGTGCAGAAGGCCGACGACCAGGGTGCGCTGAGCATCCTGTCGTTGCGTCAGGCATTCATCGACGCCGGCGTGCCCGAGCAGCTCTGGGCCGTGGTCGTCGGCGACGGCGCGGAGATCGGCGGGGCGGTCACCGCGGAGGCCGACTACGTCTGCTTCACCGGGTCGACCGCGACGGGCAAGCGGGTGGCGGCGCAGGCGGCCGGCAACCTCACCGGCGTCTCGCTCGAGCTGGGCGGCAAGAACCCGCTGATCGTGCTTGACGACGCCGACCCGGCCCGCGCGGCCGCCGACGCGGCCCCGGCCTGCTTCACGGCGATGGGCCAGCTCTGCGTGTCGATTGAGCGCATCTTCGTGCAGCGAGGTGTGGCCGACGCGTTCCTGCACGAATTCGTGGCCGTCACCCGGTCGCTCCGGCTCGGCGCCGACTACGACTACACGACGGACGTCGGTTCCCTCACCTCGCAGGCCCAGCTGGACCGGGTGAGCGCGCAGGTGGCCGACGCGGTCGCCCACGGCGCCACGGTCGAGGTCGGGGGCCGTGCCCGCCCCGACCTGGGACCGTTCTTCTATGAACCCACCGTGCTGACCGGGGTCACCCCGGCGATGGAGTGCTTCGCCGGCGAGACGTTCGGCCCTGTGGTTGCGGTCACCGTGATCGACTCGGAGCAGGAGGCCATCCTGGCCGCCAACGACAGCGACTACGGGCTGAACGCGTCGGTGTTCTCCGGTTCCGTGCGGCGGGCTCTGCGCGTGGGCGGGGCCCTCGAGGCCGGCAGCGTGAACATCAACGAGGGCTATCGCGGCTCGTTCTCCTCGGTGGCGGCCCCGATGGGCGGCCTGAAGCAGTCCGGTCTCGGCCGACGCAACGGCCCGGAGGGACTGCTCAGGTTCGTGGACGCCGTCACCATCGCGCGCCCGACGGGTCTCGTGCAGCTGCCGCGCACCGGCCACGACTTCGAGCGGCTGGCCGGGCCGATGCTGCTGCTGGCGGCCGTGCTGAAGGGCATCCGCCGCCGCTGACCCCGGGCAGCAGAGCCGTGACCCGGCTCCGCGAACCCGGCTCAGACGGTCAGCTTGGCCGACGCCGCCGCCTGCTGGGCCGCCTGCTGGGCCGCCTTCTCCGGCGCCAGCTTCGCCGCCTCCGCCTTGGTCGCCTTCTTCGCGTTCTTCTTGATCTTGGCCTTGCCCTTCGGCTTCGCCGTGGGCTTTCCCAGCGTGGTCGTGATGTCCGGCACTGGCCGGTTCAGCTCGCGCGGCGGGCGCTCGTACTCCGAGCCGGCGGGGCGAGTCGGAATGGTCACCTGGGGCGGCTCGCGATGAGTGTAGGGGACGATCGACAGCAGGTGGCTGATCATGTTGAGGCGCGCGGCCCGCTTGTCCTCGCTCTCGACGACCCACCATGGGGCCTCCGGCAGATCGGTGTGCACGAACATCTCGTCTTTGGCGCGGGAATAATCGACCCACTTCGTGATCGAGAAAAGGTCGGTCCCAGACAGCTTCCAGCGGCGCATCGGGTCGTTCAGCCGTGACCGGAACCGCCTCTCCTGCTCGGTGTCGGACACCGAGAACCAGTACTTGACGAGCAGAATGCCGTCTTCGACCAGCATCCGTTCGAAGAGGGGCGCCTGGTGCAGGAACCGGCGGTACTCGTCGGGGGTGCAGTACCCCATCACGTGTTCGACGCCGGCGCGATTGTACCAGGAGCGGTCCATCAGCACGATCTCACCCGTGGAGGGCAGGTGTTCGATGTACCGCTGGAAGTACCACTGGCCGCGCTCGCGCTCGGTCGGCACCGGCAGGGCGACGATCCGGGCGACGCGGGGATTGAGGAACTCGCTGACCCGCTTGATCGCGGACCCCTTGCCGGCCGCGTCCCGGCCCTCGAAGATCACGACGATGCGGGCCCCGGACTCCTTGACCCATTCCTGCATGGCGACCAACTCGGTCTGCAGATTGCGCAACTCGGCGGAGTAGACGGGCAGCGGCACCCGCTTGGGCTTCGCGTGGGTGTTCGACGGCTTCGACACGGTCACACTCCTCAGATACGTGGGTTCAGCGTAGCGTGCACGCATCGCCCGTATGGCCCGGCCTGCATATTCTGGTGCGCACTGCGCCGCTCACCGCCCGCTCACCGCCCGGCCCTCGGCCTCAGCCTCGGGTGGCACATACACCTGTTCGACCCCGGCACGCATTTCTCCTGCTCGAGAATCATCGCCGACGATCTATCGCCCGCCGTCGGACAGGCCGTCGCCCCTTCCCGGCTGGGCAACGACCGAGTGGCCGTGGCGGACACCGGCGAGGGTGCGGCCAACCAGGGGACCTTCCGCGCATCGCTCTTTCCGGCCGGGCGCCTGATCGTAGTCGACGACGACTTCTCGTCATTCGGGCTGTCCGGCGAGGTCATCGCAGCGGTCGGGAACACGATCCGAGCGCACTCAGCCCGTGTCGCGGGTCTACGTGCCCGACCTGCCCGACCTGCCCGACCTGCCCAACCTGCCCAACCTGCCCAACGTACCCGTTCCCGACGTCCGCCAGCTCGAATACGCCGCGTCCGGTGTGCTCGTCACCTAGTTCGTTTGGCCACGTGGCTGCGTGGCTACGTGGCTACGTGGCTTCGGAGTCGAAGGGCGCCGGCAGCGTGGCGGCCTCCCTGGCGCGCTTGCGTTGCAGATAGGCGCCGTCGGGATTCGGCACCGCCCGCGACACGGTCGCCGATTGGCCTTTCAGCTCGTCTTCGTCGGTGAGAGCTTCACGGATGATGCGGCGCGGGTCATACTGACGCGGGTCGAGTTTCTTCCAGTCGACGTCGTCGAAATCCGGGCCCATCTCGTCCCGCATCCGGTCTTTGGCCCCGTTGGCCAGGTTCCGGAGCTGCTTCACGAGGCGGGCGAGCTGGGCGGCATAGTGGGGAAGCCGTTCGGGTCCGAGCAGGAAGACGGCGACAATCCCGATCAGTAATATCTTCTCGAAGGTCAAACCGAACATTCCCCCAGAATAACCCCCGGCGAGGCCTCCCCGGACCATGCCCGGCCCCCCTTAGGCTTGACCCATTCACCTACTGGAGTTGCGCTGTGTCTGACAAAGATCTGAACTGGAAATTCTCCGACGACTCAGTCGTGGAGTCCGACGCTGTGGCGCGGGCCAGACAGCAGTCCCTCGAACTCGGAATCGACGCGATTTCTCCGGCGGTCGGCGCTCAATCGGCCGTGATCGCGGCCGCCACCGGGGCCCGGAGCATTCTCGAGGTCGGCACCGGTGCCGGCGTCTCCGGCATCTGGCTGCTCACCGGCGCCCCCGGCGCCACCCTCACCTCGATCGACACCGAGGTCGACCACCAGCAGCACGCCAAAGCCAACTTCGCCGAAGCCGGCATCCCCGCGAACCGGGTACGCCTGATCACGGGCCGGGCAGCGGACGTACTGCCACGCATGAACGAGAACTCCTACGACATTGTGTTCGTCGACGCCGATCCGCAGTGCGTGATCGAGTACGTCGAGCATGCCCTGCGCCTGGCCCGCCCGGGCGGAACCGTGCTCGTGGCCCACGCGCTCTGGCGCGGCCGCGTGGCCAACCCGGCCCAGCGCGACGATGTGGCGACCGGCTTCCGCACCCTGTTGACCGTCATCGCCTCGTCCACCGCAGTCATCAGTGCCCTCTCCCCTGTGGGCGACGGCCTGCTGCAGATCACCAAGCTCCGCGCCTAGACGGTCGAGCACACCCTCCGGTGGTCGAGCCGATCGGTGGTCGAGCCTGTCGGTGGTCGAGCCTGTCGAGACCCGGTGCGCCGGCCTCGGAGGCCCCCACACCGGCATCCGTTGTCGCCACCCGCGCTAACGGATGCCCCGGGCCGGGTTCGGAGGATGGCCCGCCTGGTTTCGACGACCTCGACCACCGGGCTCAGGTCGCTCGCGGCCGGGGACTTAAGCTGACGTCGGTCGTGCCTGCCGAGACCGGTGACCCGATCCGGGGGACTTACCCTGACGTTGGTCGAGCCTGCCGAGGCCGAGGCCGTGCCCGGTTGGCCGGGTTCCCTCCCCCAGGNCGTCCAGGGACGGGAAGAGCTCGTCAAGCAGTGCGGCGTCACGGATGTCGCCGTACACGAACGAGTACCGCGAGGACCCGGCGACCGGGGCCAGGTTCTCGAGGTTGCCCGAATAGGTGAGAGCATCGAGCACGACGACCTCGGCACCCTCGAGGCCCGGGTAGGCATCTTCGAGGGTGCGCCGAACAAAGTTCGAGCCGATGAAACCGGCTCCACCGGTGACAAGAATTCTCATTGAATGGTGTCCATTTCATTCGCGGGGATGCGTCGGCGAGCCTACCGGAAGGCGGTTGCTAGGCTGGCCAGCGTGAAGATTCGCGAACTTTCCATCCCAGATTCCTACGAAATCACACCGAAAAAGCATGCCGACGATCGCGGCGTCTTCTTGGAGTGGTACCGCTTCAACCGTCTCGAGGAGACGATCGGGCACTCTCTCAACCTGAAGCAGGCGAACACTTCGGTGTCGAAGCGCGGGGTGGTTCGCGGCATCCATTTCGCCGACGCTCAGCCCGGACAAGCCAAATATGTCACCGCCATGCACGGCGCCGTTCTCGACTACGTGATCGACCTCCGGGTGGGGTCTCCAACCTTCGGCACCTGGGACTCCGTGCTGCTCGACGACGTGGACCGCCGCGCGGTCTACATCGCCGAGGGGCTGGGCCACTGCTTCGTGTCGCTCACCGAAGACGCGGTCGTGAGCTACCTGGTGACGGATGTCTTCAATGTCTCCCGGGAACACGGCATCAACCCGCTCGACAGCGATGTGGCGCTCATTTTCCCGCCCGAGGCCGGCGAGCTGTTGCTCTCCCCCAAGGACACCGACGCCCCCGGTCTCATGGAAGCGGCCGCCAGCAGCCTGCTGCCCAGCTGGGATGAAGCCCGGGCCTACTACTCCTCGCTGAACGCGAAGAAGTAGCCATGCGAGGAATCATTCTTGCCGGCGGGTCCGGCACGCGCCTCTGGCCCATCACCAAGGGCATCTCGAAGCAGCTCATGCCCATCTACGACAAGCCGATGATTTATTACCCCTTATCAACGCTCATGATGGCCGGCATCAAAGAGATCCTGATCATCACGACGCCGGAGTACAACGACCAGTTTCGCGCTCTGCTCGGCGACGGCTCCGAACTCGGCCTGCGCCTGGAATACGCCGTGCAGGAATCGCCGGATGGCCTCGCCCAGGCGTTCATCATCGGTGAAGAGTTCATTGGCGACGAGAGCGTCGCGCTCGTGCTGGGCGACAACATCTTCCACGGCACCGGCCTAGGCACGTCCCTGCGAGGCAACGCCGACATCGAAGGCGCACGCATCTTCGCGTACCACGTCAGCGACCCCACCTCATATGGAGTGGTCGAGTTCGACAGCACCATGACGGCGCTGTCGATCGAGGAGAAGCCGGCACAGCCGAAGAGCAACTACGCGGTTCCCGGCCTGTATTTCTACGACAATTCGGTCGTTGCCATGGCCAAGACCATTGCGCCCAGCGCACGCGGCGAACTCGAGATCAGCACGGTCAACGAGCGCTACCTGAAACAGGGGCGACTGCACGTGCAGGTGCTCGACCGGGGTACCGCCTGGCTCGACACCGGAACCGTTGAATCAATGATGCAGGCGTCGGAGTATGTGCGTGTCATCGAGGACCGCCAGGGCTTCAAAGTGGGCTGCATCGAGGAAATCGCCTGGCGCGCCGGGTGGATCAGCAACATGCAGCTGGCCGAACTCGCCGCACCGCTGATCAAGAGCGGCTATGGCCGCTACCTGATGGGGTTGCTGGGCAACTGAAGCACGGCACTCTGGGGTGTCCCGAACGCGCATTCAGCGGACACCCCATTAGCCGTTAGTTTGCGAAGGCTGCCAGCTTCGGGATCAGCGTCTCGAGGAAGGCTGCGGTGTCTTCCCAGCCCCCCACGGCGAAGCATTCGACGCCGAGAACCTTTACCGGGTAGTCATTGCCGTTCTCGTCGAGGCGGTCGCCGATGAAGAGCATATCGTCGAGGGGCACGCCGGTGAGGGCGGCCAGCTTGAGCATGCCGTAGGCCTTGTCGATGCCCTGCCGGGTGATGTCGACCGAGGTGGACCCGCCCGAACGAACCTCGAGGTCGGGCAGCAGCACCTGGACGGCTTCGCGCAGAGTGTTCTTCTTCTCGCCGGTGGGGTCCCAGGCGGTCTTGGCGACCACCGGGGCGGCCTGGCCGAGGGCGGAGAAGGTGACCTGCGAGCCGCGGTCCTCGAGGATCGGGCCCCAAGTGTCGCTCTCCCAGTAGCCGAGGTCTTTCGCAGTGGCCTCGACGGCGGCGAGGGCGCGGGCCTTCTCGTCGTCGCTGAGGTACTCGGCGTAGACCTGGTTCCAGTCGCCGTCGGCGTGCCGGTAGTACTGGGTGCCGCAGGTGGGCATCAGGTGCAGGCGCGAGAGGATGTCTTCGGTCGCGGTGCCGAGGTTGTCGATCAGCTGCATGTGGAACTGAGCGATCTGCCCACCGGAGATCACGCACACGTCGACGACGCCGAGCAGGCTCACCATGAGCTCCGCCATGCGCGGGTCGATCGGTGACTTGGACGCGGCGAGCGTGTCGTCGAGGTCGAAGGCAACCAGGCGGGGAAGTGTCGTCATGTGAATTGTAATTCCTTTGTGAGGCTGAATGGAGAGGCCCAGAAGTGCGGGCCGGCGCCAGATGCGCGGCGCCGAACAAAGGTCACGGATGCGCAACGCCTGAAAAAGTGTACAACGACCCCGCTTCAGACCGTCGTTCCCTCGTGGTGACGCGATTCCGGGAACTCACGTTGATGCTGATCGGGCCTGTCGAGACCGGTGACGCAATTCCAGGAACTCACCTTGACGCTGGTCGCGCATGTCGAGCTGTGGGGGCGCTTCGCGCCCGGGTGGTGGCGAAAGTGGGCACGTTCTTAGGAGACCCCAGCCCGGTGCCCTCCCGCGGCCCGCCAGGTGCGGGTGGGGTCGTAGCAGTAGGGTGCCCGGACTTGGGGTGTGCCCCGGATCATGCGGATGTCCCAGCCCGACGTGTCGATGCTGTGGTGGTGGTACCAGCAGAGCAGTACCCCGTTGGTGATCTCGGTTTTTCCGCCGCGGTGCCAGGGGATGACGTGGTGTACTTCGCACCAGGCTGCGGGCACGGTGCAGCCGGGGATGATGCAGCCGCCGTCGCGGGCGGCGATCGCGCGGCGCTGGGCCCGGTTGAAGAAACGATTCTCGGTGCTGAGGCTGAGGACCTCGTTCCTCAGGCCGAACACGATCTCCTGAAATCCGCCGGCGCAGAGCGCCTGCTTCACACTTGTCAGCGAGATCGGGGCTTCGACGCCGTCGATCCAGCCCACCCCACGGCCCGCGGCCAGGTCGGCCTGGTTGACGTGGATCATGACGGTGGGGGCGGCGCCGCCCATGGTCGGGGTCCCCGGGGCGCGGGTGGCGGCTTCGAACACACCACGGAGGATGTCGGCGCGCTTCTGACCGCCGTTACGGTCGTCGCTGAGGGCCGCGGCCTCGGCGCCCGGGATCAGCTGCCCGGCCGCCATGCGCGCCTGTTCCTCGGCCGTGGGGAATGCCGGGGTGGCGTTGGCGGAGAGATACGTGTCGAAGATGGCGTTCATGATGCCGCGGAGCTCCGGGGTGACGCCGCCGCGGAGCGGGTAGAGGCCCTCGCGGAAGAGCCCGAAGCCGACAGTGCTGCGGGCTTCGGCGACGGGCTCGTTGGGGGCGGTGCCGTCGGGATCGAGGCGAGCCTGCCACTGCCCCGCCAT
>NZ_SOHB01000054.1:0-6156 GCF_004403055.1 Cryobacterium sp. TMT1-19 | reverse complement strand
GGTACCCCCTAGAAAGGAGCCCTACGGCCGAGGTTTTTGGCATTTGACATTGTGCACGCTGTTGAGTTCTCAAGGATCGGACGCACTCGACTTCAGGCCCTACGGGCTGTCGCTTCGAGGCAACTTACATAACTTAGCTGCCCGGCCACACCCTGTCAAATCACGGAAAGCAGCCGATTCCGAGTGCACCAAAGCGACTCGGACAACCACCCACCAGACCAGACACGCAGCCGGAGAGAGTTACCATCTTAGGCCTCCCCCACACTCACCTGAAACAGGAACAAGCATGAGACGAAGCTAAAAACTGTGGTTCCACATGAGGCCGGGAAGCTCTGCGGCTTTCCGCACCTGTGGGGTACGTTTGAATACATTACGGCCGTCACACCGGGCCGTCAAAACCAGCAACCGCCCGGGCGTGTCACGCCCCAACAGGGCGGAAACACGGCTTCCGTGCAGCCGGGACGGCACCCTATTTCAGCACAGCGGCAGTGCCGCTCGGGGCAAGAGTCTCGGCCTCGTCGTCCTTCACTTCGGCGGAAACCGAGTCATCCGCAACGGGGTGGGCGGCGCCCCTGTCCCCGCGGTACTTCCACAGGCCGATGCCGACCACGACGCCCGCAAGCAGGAGGGACATCAGGAGTTCCATGCGGGTGCGTTCGAGAATGGCCATGCCCGCGAGCAGTGCAACGATGGCGCCGATGGCCAGCCAGGTCAGGTAGGGGAAGGCCCACATCTTCAGGCTCAGGCGACTGGCGGCATCCGTGCCCATGCGCCGTCGCAGGATCAGCTGCGACACGGCGATGACGAGCCAGACGAGAAGCGCGATCGCGCCAGAGGTGTTGACGAGGAGGAGGAAGACCGTGTCGGGCGCGATGTAGTTCAGACCCACCGTGATGAACCCGACGACGGTGGAAGACAAGACGGCGGCGCGCGGCACGCCGCGGACAGAGATTTTCGACCACGCCGGGGGTGCGTCCCCGCGTTCCGACAGGGAGAAAAGCATGCGGCTCGCGGTGTAGAGACCCGAGTTCAGGCAGGAGAGCACGCTGGTCAGCACGATGATGTCCATGATCGTGCCGGCCCCGGGGATTCCGTAGAGCTCGATCACAGCGACATAGGGACTCTTGGCCACGGAAGCGCTGTTCCACGGAAGCAGCGTGACGACGACGGCGATGGATCCGATGTAGAAGACGAGGATGCGCCAGACGGTGGATTTGACGGCCTTCTTGACCGCGTCGACCGGGTTCTCGGACTCGCCGGCAGCGATCGTGGCGATTTCGGCGCCGAAGAACGAGAAGACGACCACGAGCACGCCGCCGAGGACGGCGCCGCTGCCGCTGGGGAAGAACCCACCGTTGCCGGTGAGGTTGCTCAGGCCGGGGGCCGCGACCCCGGGCATCAACCCGAGGATGGCCACGACGCCGAGCAGCAGGAAGACGGCGATGGCCGCCACCTTGATCGACGCGAACCAGAACTCGAATTCACCGAACATTTTCACGGAGGCGACATTGGTGCCCGTGAGGAGCACCATCAGGAGGAGAGCCCAGACCCACTGGTCGACCTCCGGCACCCAGCGGTGCACGATGGCGGCGCCGGCCGTGGCCTCGATGCCGAGGACGATGATCCAGAACCAGGCGTACAACCAGCCGATGCTCAGCCCCGCCCAGCGACCGAGGGCTTTGTCGGCGTAAGTAGAGAACGAACCGGTTTCTGGATGCGCCGCCGCCATTTCGCCCAGCATCCGCATGACCAGGATAACGAGAAGTCCCGCGGCCGAGTAGGCCACGAGGATGCCCGGCCCGGCCTGCTGGATGGCAGCTCCGGACCCGACGAAAAGGCCGGCTCCGATCACGCCGGCGATTGCGATCATCGAGAGGTGTCGCGGTTTCAGGGACTTGGACAGCTGCTGGCCTCCCCCGCCCTTTTTTGCGGCAGTGCGGTCTGTGTCCGTCTCGTTGGCCATGTCACTCCAGTTTCAGTGGGATGCTGCCACCCCGACGGTGGGGCCGACTGCTATCCATTGGTGCTTCGTGAGTCAGCGTATGACCGGCGATTACCGGCGCCGAAATCAACCCGCGGGTGGAAACGTGCTTGTAACGTGCGATTAATCGGCGGGTATGAGTGCGAGGACTTCGTCGCGGATGCGCACCATCACCTCAGGGGTCCCGGCCTCCACGGTGAGTCGCAACTCGGGCCGCACCTGCTTCTGTTGCTGCTGCGGCGCTCGCTCCGGCTCGGTGCGCGATGGGCGCACGTTGAACCACCAGAACGGTTCGTCGACGCTCGTGAGGCCGATGACCGTAAGGCCGTCGATCTCCTCGAAGTCGGCGGAACCCGTGTAGGCGTCGACGACGCGCGCGTAGACCCCGGGCAGGTCGTCGACGGCCATGCTGATCTCGCCGGAATGGGCGTAGGGCATGGCATCCGTCGCCAGCGCCGACAACGGGCGGGGCTGGAATCCGAGCTCCGCCAGAACGTGCAGGGCCGCGAGCAGACCGCTGTCGGCGCACCAGAACTGCGGGAAGTAGTAGTCGCCGGAGTACCCGAACCCGAACACTGCCCCGGTGGCCCGCAACTCGGCCCGCATCAGGGATCCGCCGACCGAGGTGGGGACCGCGGCCGCGCCGGCCGCCTCGATCGTCTCCGCAACGAAGCGGGAGACGTTGAGGTCGTGCAGAACCACCACATCCCTGCCAGGGTCCTCGATCCGCGCGCTCGCGATGGCGCGCCGGGCGAGCACGGCGCCGATCGCGGACGGGGGCACGACGCACCCGGTCTCGTCGACCACCACGCAGCGGCCGCCGTCGGCGTCGAAGCCGAGCCCGAGGTCGGCCTCGTGCTGGATCACGGCATTCCGCAGATCGGTGAGGGTGGCCGGGTCGGCAGGGTCGATGGTGTGCGGCGGGAGGTCCGGGCCCTGATCGAAGAAGAGCGGGACGATGGTGAGGGCTGCTGGGCGCGGTGTTTCGGCGGGGTCCGCCGCCACGGAGGCGCCGCCGGCCGGGTCTCCGGCAGCTTTGCCGGCATCGTCGCCGAGAACGTAGGGCACCGTGACGGCGGCGGCGCCGCGGCCGGCGTCGACCACGACCGTGAGCGGGCGGATGCCGGTGAGCCCGACGAGCGCGCGCAGCCTGGCCGCGTAGTCGGGCAGCAGGTCGAACTCGCGGCGGCGGCCGGGTGTCGCCACCGGGGTCGGCCCGGCGGCCAGATAGCCGACGGCGCGGTCACGGATGGCGCCGAGACCGTGGTCGTGCCCGATCTCTTGGGCACCCGCCCGAAGCATGGTGAGCGAGGAGGCGGTGATCCGGGCGGCCGGGGCGTTTCGGGCTCCCGAGCCGAATCGAATTTCGTCGGTGGAGGACACGCCGAGGTCGACGACGGTGGCCCCTCGGGCTTCCGCACCCCGGGTGAAGGCGGCCACGAGCTCGCCCGCCTCGCCCCGGTCGTGACCGAGGAGTACCTCGCGGCTCTGCGCACCGACTTCGTCGACGAAGGCAGCGGCAAGGGCAGCCACCATCTGCGCGGTCAACGGTGCGGCAGTCGTGCCGCACACCTCGCCCGGGCCGACGACGGCGCCCAGGCGGGCGGCGGCATCCGTCTGGTCCGTCATTCCGCGGATCCTCGACTCGGCGTCCGGCCCGGCGGCCGGCTGTGCGTCCGGCCCGTCGGCCGGCTCGGTCGCCAGCCCGTCGGTGCGGAGGCGCACCAGCTGCCAGCCCTGCGGGGCTGCGGTCAGCCGGGCGTGCCGGGCGCAGAGGTCGAAGGTGTGCGGCTCGCGCTGCACGGCAAGCGGACCGAGGACGGCCATCGCGTCGGCATAGTCGAAAGTGAGAGTCGCGGCGGATTCCTCCGGGCAGGCGACACGGGAGCAGGGCCGGAATGACATTGGCTACAGGTTACCCGTTCAACGGGTCGAACTAGGATGAGGGCATGTCTCGAGTTCGCCGTTCCGCCGTGTCGACGCCGGCCCCCGTTCAGCGCGGGCGAGGTCGGGACCGGCACGGCCGGGGCATCCGCAGCTCGGCGACCGGGCCTTATTTGCCGCCTCTGCAGACGCGCATCGACACCTTCGATATGACCGTGGCGTCAACCGTTGACTACCTCCGCTCGGTCTGGCCGGAGCAGCTGGGTGATGTGAGGTTCGTGGTTGCGGCCGGTCCTTCCTCGGTGCTGCCGGGCATCGGAGTGGAGCGCTGGGCCGTGAACGCCGCGGAGCGTCGCGTGGTCTTCTACCGTTTGCCGATCCAGCGCCTGACGCGGCTGCACCGGAACGACGACCTGCACCGGCGGATGGTGATCGAGAGCTGCGTGTTCCGCGCGATCGCCGAGCTGCTCGGCAAGGACCCGTGGGACCTGGCGCCGGATCGGTTCCGGCACTTCTAGGGTTCCGCTCGCGTCTTTTGCTGGCGGCGGCCGGGGTACGCTCGGTCGCTTTTTTGTGCCCGGATCCCCGTAATGACGGGGGTTGTGGCCGAAGTTTGCCCCAATTTGAACTAATTCCAAACCGTTTGACGGAGGGGACCGAACCTCATTCAGCACCAAGAACCGCTGAATCCCAACCACAGACCCTAAGGATTTTCTCATGCGCTCATTCACCAAGACCACGCTCAGCCTCGCCACCGCGGGCCTCCTCATCGCCGGCCTCTCCGCCTGCTCGACCACCGCCGATGCGACCGCCCCGGCCGAGAATTCCTCCTCCTCTTCCTCCCCTTCCTCCGAGGGAGCAACCCCCAAGGCCCTCGCTTCGATCCCCGCATTGTCGGGCGTCGACACGTCCGTTCTCCTCGACGCCGACTTCGCTGCGGCGCTGACCAGCCTCGGCCTCACCCCCGGCACCGTGGGCACCGCCACCCTGACCGACGGCAGCCTGCACTTCCCGATCACCGGTGGAAACGTGGACTACTACGACCCCGAAGAGGACTACCGGCCCTTCGTCCAGGGCTCCATCGAGCACGAGGGCTCCGGCTTCTCACTGACCGCCGGCGAGACCACGGTCGAATTGACCAACTTCACGATCGACCCAGGCACCAGCAAGCTGTTCGGTGACGTGAGCGTCAACGGAGAGTCAGCCGCCACCCAGGTCCTCCTCTTCAACCTCTACGGCGGGACCCTGAAGCCGCTCCAGATGGATGGCGATAACGCCATCCTCGAGGGCACCACCGTGCACATCTCGGCTGAGGCCGCCGGCCTGCTCAACGACACGTTCATGACGGATGCTGTCGCTGACCAGCTCCTGGTCGGCATCGCGAAGATCACGGTCGCCACCAAGTAACACCGCTTGTCAGGAAGGGCCCGCTGTGCAGATGCGCAGCGGGCCCTTCCTTGTGTTGCTCGCGGTGGTCGAGACGCTGACCCGGCGGCCCGGCGGCCCGATGATCCGGCGGCCCGGTTCTGCCGCCCGGTTCTGCCGCCCGCCCGGGGCATCCGGGGCGGCCGCAGTCACTAACTTCGGAGATTTTCGCAACACGCCGCTCACCCAGGCGCCACAACCGGCATTTCGCGAAAATCTCGGCTCTCCTGTCGTAACCGTGGGTTAATCCCGGCCGGGGAGTGCGGGTTTGTGGCCGCCGAGGCTGAGCATGGCGAGGGCGATGAGGGCGTCGGGTGATTTGAAGCCGAAGGCGATTCGGGTGAGCAGTCGGATCTTGGTGTTGACGGATTCGATGCGGCCGTTGGAGAGGCCGTGCTCGATCGATGCAAGGATCGCGGCCCGGTGGTGCTTGACGATGGAGCGTTGGAGTTTCACGAAGGACGGGATTCGGCTGCGGCGGGCCCAGCCGATCCACTTGTCCAGGGCCTCGGCGGCTTCGTCGCGGGGCAGCTTGAAGACCAGCCGGAGGCCTTCCTTGAGGTAGTAGGCCNGGGGCAGTTTGAAGACCAGCCGGAGGCCTTCCTTGAGGTAGTAGGCCCGGCCCAGGGCCGGGTTGGTGTGAACGACCCAGGCCAGCTTGATCTGTTGTTTCTCGGTGAGGTTTTCGGGGTTTTTCCAGAGCGCGTAGCGGGAGTTCATCATCAACTTCGCGTGCTCGCTGTGATGCCGGGCCGGGGCGTCGTGCACGGGCCGGCCAACCGTGCGGGACTCGTTTAGGCGGGCCTGTTTGCGGGCCTCGGTCCAGGCGGCCTTGCGAACTTCGTCGAGGGCTTCCGTGGCCCACT